>JAFGRV010000621.1 GCA_016934975.1 Spirochaetales bacterium
AATTGTGGTGAAGTTACATATAACGATTCAAATTCTAATGAATATAAACGTCCTAATATAAAAAATATAATATATCCTAGTGGACTAGTAATTTCTGCTCAATTAAATACTGACCTTGAAAACATATCAAATGGTCGTGTAATGTATTTTGGAGATACTTCTTCAAATTTGTATAATAAACTATCAAACGATTTTTATTTAAAAGACCTTCTTTATGATTATTATTATGATGATACAAAGAATAAATATAATTCTGGAAAATATTTTGCAATAGAACCATACGCAGTTGAATTAATTCAAAAAATTTACGATTCAATGGCTTGGGGATACAAAAATCAATACCCGGTTGCATATACCGATTTACATACTGGTTTAATAAGTGAAACATATAGAGACCCTTATTATAATGAAAGTATTGGTTCAAAATCCACAGATTCTCATCATATTACAGGTACTGCGATAGATTTTAGAGTATCTGGTTTTGAAATGTATAGTCATATAATAGGTATTATAGAATCTATACCTGAAATATATTTTCATCCGGATAAATTCTGGATAGAACCATATGATATGTTTAATCCTCATTTTCATATTCAATTTGGCAAATACCTAGATTATTTTAAAGACAGAAAATTCTTTGATTATGATTATTCTTCAACATGGGATAATACGACTTTTACGGTTACAACAATGTCAATTGATGAAGAAAATGTTAAAAATCCAACACATTTTGTTATTTATAATCCATGCTCAGTTCTTGAAAATAGAGATGTTAATACTATTTTTGTTGAAGGAAAAATCAACACAATTGGATTAGATGTTTATATAAATAATGTAAAGGTGGAAATTGATGAAAATGGATTATTTACTACGAATACTGAAATAGATGAAAATAACACTGAGATTATTGGAATCGGTTTATTAAATAATGTTGAAGTACAAAGAATTGTAAGAGATATGGAGCCCGCTCCTACCTATACTGTGGTTTATGATGATAACAACTCGACGAGAGGTAATGTTCCTGTTGATGAAACATTATATAGAGAAGGTTCAACAGTATATATTTGGGGAAATACAGGGAACCTTGCTGGTACTGAAATACAAGATGGTATAAAGCAAGTGTTTCTTGGATGGAATACAAATCCTATAGCAACAAAAGCAGAATATTTTGGTGGAAATTCTTTTGTTATAAAAGAAAATACGACACTTTATGCCATCTATTCGAGTGATTCCGATTTATTAAGAAAAATGGGTCCTGCAGGTGGATTAGTATTTTATGATAAAGGATATTATTCACTTGATTGGCGGTATATGGAAGCAGCACCTATGGATCAAAGTACTGGGGCACTTTGGGGATGTTCTGGCACTTCAATTTCTGGAGCAGATGGACTATTAGTTGGAACGGGAGAGCAGAATACTATTGATATAAAATTTGGATGTGGAACAATAGGAATTGCTGCTGATATATGTACAAATTTAATTATTGAGGGATATGATGACTGGTTTCTACCATCAAGAGATGAATGGAATTTAATGTTTGTTAATTTATACCAATATGGTATGGGTAATTTTAATGGTAGTCATTATTGGAGTTCATCAGAGTACGATGATTATTATAATGGTGCTTATAACGCGTGGCTACAGAACTTTACTCTTGGTCAACAGAATGGAGCTGGTAAAACATACGAGATGCGAGTGCGTGCCGTACGATCTTTTTAAGATTACTAATAGAAAAAGTTATAATTCCATGCAAAACTCTTAAAAAGAAAACAAAGAAGGTGTATCCTCACTTTGTGAGTTTCCAATTGTAGTGAAGTATATTCATTTGTATCGACACCCAATTAAGCCCTTTCGGGAAACGGGGATCGGAATTGTATCCTTGACATATAAATTGGAATCTCATACCATTGAGCATATTGTTTTCATAAGGAGTAACATGCAATGACAGATTTCCCTCAAAGCATTTCATTTACAATCACAAACCGCTGTAATTTAAAGTGCCGCATGTGTGGTCAATGGAGTAAGGAAGGATATATGCGGCAGGGGAAAAACAATTTTAAAGACGAAATGTCTATAGTTGACTGGAAAAGGCTTGTGGATGAATGTGCGGAGCATGAGGTCTCTTCGATTCTTCTTCGGGGGGGAGAAATATTTCTTGTTCCCGGTATTATGGATCTTATATCCTATATCAGGAGCAAAGACATCTTTCTTTCCATCGATACGAATGGGACTCAACTTTCATCTTTTGCCGATGATCTTGTACGTCTTGGAAAAATACATTTATCCGTATCTGTTGATGGACCCCAACCTGTCCATGACATGGTCCGCGGCGTGAAAGGATGTTATGAATCCATTAAAAAGAATATCGAAATAGTGCATGCGGCAGAAAAAAAATATAAACAGGAAATAAGTATATCAATTACTTTTACCATCTCAAAGTATTCCGTAAAAGGATTAGGAGTCATGCCGCAGGTTGCCGAAGACCTGGGAATAAAAACAATTACCAT
Organism: Spirochaetales bacterium; assembly: GCA_016934975.1. Lineage (GTDB taxonomy): Bacteria > Spirochaetota > Spirochaetia > SZUA-6 > JAFGRV01 > JAFGRV01. Next base: position 2,508 of record JAFGRV010000621.1, read on the forward strand.
CGTTCCATACTACTATTTTCCCAAAGCAGTGGGACTGATGTATGAAAAGGAATTGCTCACCTCTTTTCATTGTCCTGCCTTTTCCTGGAAAGGGTTTCATCATGAAGAATCGGGTGTGGATTTCCGGGAATTTCAAACAGAATTTCGGGAATATATAAAGAATCTTAATAATATATACAGTTATCCTTATATGCCCCTTACGGAAGACCAGTACAGAGATTGGTTCAGGGATCCGCAACTGCCAGTGGGACCACAACATTGTACGAATGTAGAAAAATTGATTGATATTCAGCCCCGGGGGGATGCAAATTTTTGTGTTGATTTTCCCGATTATTCCATGGGTAATGTAAAAGAATCGACAATAGCAACTGTCTGGAATAGTGACCGGGCAAAAGCCTTTCGGGAGTACAGAAGGAAAAAACCTTTTGCTGTCTGTTACCGGTGCGGTGCAAAGTATATGTCGGAAATAAAAGGCTGATTATAAAACCTATACTGTCTCTTTGCTTGTATGATCCGGATTAAGGTATATAAGGGTGGACATACTCGATTCCTGCCATTTATGTTCGGAGCTACAGAGGAATTTTATTTTGTATATCTTATCTTCCGGAAGACTGTTTAACTTCATTACCCAGTCGACCAATTCCCGAATTCCAGCTGAATTCAAAAAACGAAGATCAGTTATATCAACAATTATCTCTTTGATCCCTTTTTCAATAATCGCACTATGAACACTCTCGATAAAGGGTTCCATAAAATTTCCTGGTTTGGGATGATTAATACATCCGGAAATGAATATCGTCGTCCCAGCTGTTTTTAATTCCACACCACCTTCACTTACCATTGCTACATTTAAATCTGCCATAAATTCTCCTTATGTTGTATTATAAAGGGATTTCTACTCTCACTTCAACAATTTTTTTAATTTTTCTATAGGTCGCTGAGATTTTTGCACCGGCTTCATGATATATTCTTGCAAGCCCAAGGCCGGGACTACTTCCTTTGTTCTTTATAGACTCTCTCATTCTGTAGAGATAATATTCCAAAGAATTCTGTTTATTCATTTCTTTTATTCTTTTTAAGAGTATTTTTGCATGGGCATCATCTGTATAATTAAAGATAACTAAGTAAACTCTACTCTCATCAATTTCATTCTGAACGGACATCCTGACACCATTCAGATTTGAATAGTGCACAGCGTTTTCAAGAAGTTCCGAGGATGCAGTGCCGACTTTATGAACATCTTCATTGTTTACCATATTAACTGTTAAAAATTTTTCGATAAATGCTTTCGTAACAGGAATATATTCCCATTTTCTTTCAAATGATATATCAAGGTAGGTCAACTCTTTATTGATTCCGCAATCTATCGTTTTAAGCTGGGAATAATTATTCATGTACAGGTCCTTTCTCTTCAATTACTCACCTTTCACAGTAGCAGCCTTCCCTTCCTGTCCTCTTATATTAAAAAAAATATTTATAAATGATCACTCTTATATACAAAAAATTGCCTTCACCTCTAATACACCGTCATCTTCATGATAAAATGCAGATATCTGTGCCTGACCTTCATGATTTATCCGGGCGAGTCCAAGCTGTGAATTCTCTTTTTTATTTTTTACCGATTCTTTCATTCTATGTATATAATACTCAAGTGAATCCCATTGATTCATTTCTTCTATACGTGCTTTTAATTTATCTGCAAGTTCTTTCGAAGCATGATTAAAGACACTTAAGAGTATAATTTTATCTACTTTGGATTTCTTCACAATCATTCGTATACCATTTTCAGTTGAAAATTTATTCGCATTCTCGAGAAGCTCAGACGCTGCTGTTCCTACCTTATGAATATTATCTTTATCAGCCATATTAATTTGGAGAAAATTCTCGACATAGAGCCGTGTAATAGCAATATAATCCCATTTGGGATGAAATGTAATATCAAGATAGCCATGAGTATTTTTCTGATACTTTATTTCCATGGTCGTTACTTCCTTTATAAATTTCTATATAGATCATTTATTATATAGTCACTTTACTCAAATACGTAGAATTAAGATATATTAATGTCGACATACTCGATTCCTGCCATTTATGTTCAGTACTACAGATAAATTGAATTTTATATTTCTTTTCTTCGGGAAGATGATTCAATTTCATCACCCAATCCACAAGTTCCCTGATCCCCGCGGAATTAAGAAACTTAAGTGCGGTAATATCTACTTTAATTTCCAGAATATTATTTTCTAGAATTGATTCATGTACTTTCTGTATGAATGGTTCCATAAATTCACCGGGTCTCGGATGATTTATACTCCCTGAAAGGTATACTGTATTCCCCTTCGCTTTCATCTCTATTCCACTATTTGTGACAGTATCAATCTTTATCTCTGCCATATAAACAACCTCCTATTTTCTTAAATTAATTGCTGCTTTAACTTCAACAACCTTTTCGTTTTCATGATATTGTGCAGATATATCTGCCTGGGCTTCATGGTATACCCTTGCAAGACCCAGTCCGGGAGAAGATTTTTTATCTTTAACAGATTCTCTCATTCTAAAAAGATAAAAATCCAGAGAATCCATGGACCGCATTTCTTTTAATCTGATTTTAAGATTGTTAATATGTTGCTTATCCGCATAATTATATACGCGAATTTTAACTGTTCCGTTCTTTTTCATTTTTTGTATAATAATTCTTACACCATCTTTATTGGAATATTTAACTGCATTCTCTAAAAGCTCGGAAACAGTAATCCCCACTTTATGAATATCTTCCGAGCTTTGCATTTTAGCAATTATAAAATTCTCAAAAAATACTTTCACTAAAGTAATATTTCCCCACTCACGACCGAAACCGAGATCCATGTAATGTGAACCTCTTTTTATTACATCAGTTTTTCGCTTTTTCAATATGATCCCCTGATCCATTCTTGTCCCCTATACTTACTACATTGAAAAAACAGCTCTTACCTCAATAATTCCATCTCCTTCAAAATAATAAGCTGATATTTTAGCCTGCCCTTCGTGAAATATACGTGCCAGTCCAAGTTTTGAGGGTTCTTTTTTATTCTTTACAGATTCCTTCATTCGATAAATATAGTATTCCAATGAATCCTGAGTATTCATCTGTTCAATTTTTTCTATCAATTCTTCTGCTGTTTTCTTATCCAGATAATTGTAGACAGAAAGCTGTACTTCCCGTTTAAGCTTTGACTTCTTTACAATCATCCGTATACCATCATCTCCTGAAAATTTGGTCGCATTTTCCAACATTTCCGAGGCTGCAGTTCCAACTTTATGAATGTTATCCTTATCTGTCATATTAATGAGTAAAAAATTCTCCACATATGGCCGTGTCAGGGCTATGTAGTCCCATTTCGGACCAAAGGTAATATCAAGGTATCCTGCAGTATCCTTTTCATAATTAATTTTCATGGGCTACTCCTTTATTTAGTCAGAAAACTTTAATAAAATAATTATACATATTCAATTATATACAAATGCATTTTTTTTTCCATAATTTTTTAAAATAAATTTCTCTATATAGTCAAATGCTTTGTAAAAAATCTTTATTATAACTATTTTCCCGGACAGTTCCGAACCGGATACGCAGGATAATCTGCAAGATACAGGGGAAAAATAAACTTCTCACCATACCCGGGGAAAAAACGATTATACGGGGGATAGACAAATAAATAAAATACACATATAGTGTTATCGTTTTATGAATTTATCCTGAGATCTTTACATCATGTGAGGTTAAATAACTTCTTTAGAAACTAAATCCGGATTAAGATATACGAATGTCGACGTACTCGATTCCTGCCATAGATATTTGGAACTATATTTTATATGAACAGCGTATCGCTTTTCTGCGGGTAAAGCATTGACTAAGAGAATCCAGTTCACTATTTCCCTTATTCCGGAAGAATTAAGGAAAGCAAGCCTGGTAAGATCCAGGGTTATTCTTTTAATTCCTTCTTCCACAAGCTTATTATGAAGTTTTATGATATACGGTTCGAGTATTTCAGCCGGATTGCTCATACTGACACTTCCCGAGATAGACAACGTTGTTCCATGAACAATCATCTGCAAATCTTCCCTCTTCTCCGGCTTTAGCTGTAAAGCCATAATAAAAACCTTCCTCTAAATCATTTATAGATTCTATTTTAATTATTTCCTTTATGAATTGCAAGGGTATCAAATAAAACTTTACTTAATTCATAAAGAGTAAAGGGTTTTCGAATGACATTTTTAAATCCATAAATTTTATAATTTGCAACGACAGGATGATTTGAATACCCACTGGATACAATTGCCCGGATATCCGGATCAATCCTCAAGAGGCGCTCCATGGTCTCTTCACCCCCTAATCCGCCTTTTATCGTAATGTCCATAAGAACTAGATCAAAGGGTTTACCTTCGGGGAAAGCATGCTCATAGAGGCGTATGGTTTCTTCACCTTTTGTGGAAAAAACACTCTCATACCCGAGGATTGTAAACATATTTTTAAGGGTTTCCCGTATATAATCCTGATCTTCCAGGACCAATATCCTGCCGGATCCCTTTAAAAGATCATTCCCGATAAGATTATAAACATCACCTTTCACACGTTTCAAAGCCGGGAGATAGATGTAAAAGGTTGTTCCTTCGTCTATATATGATTCAAGGGTGATATAGCCGCCATGCCGTTTGACGATTGAATACGACGTAGCCAGGCCCAATCCGGAGCCTTTTTCCTTAGTGGTAAAAAAAGGATCAAAAACATGGCTCAGATGTTCCTGGGGTATTCCTATCCCTGTGTCTCTAAAGGTGATCTTCACATAATTCCCTTTTCGAATAAATGACTCTTCATCAATCTCTACCGATATATTTTCTGCGGAAACCTCCAGAATACCGCCTGCACTCATAGCCTGTCGTGCATTAATCACAATGTTATTAAACACCTGGCTCATTTGACCGATATCAACTTCAACAGTCCAGATATCAGGATTGATCCTGAAGTTACAATCGATATTCGTTCCACGCAAGGAAAAAAGGGCCGTCTCTTTAAGAGTATTTTTAATGGAAGTAAGGCGTTTTATCGGTGTCCCACCTTTGGAAAAGGTGAGTAACTGTTGAGTAAGGTCTGTAGCCTTCATAATGAGTTTCCGCGTTTGAAAAAGAAACTCTTTCAGTTCTTCCTTATTATCGAGCATTTCCTGGGCCATGGAAATATTCCCGATTATTGCAGTAAGATAATTATTAAAATCATGGGCTATACCGCCGGCCAATATACTGATAGTCTCGAGCTTTTGATTTTTAATCGCTTCCTGTTCCATTTTATGACGAAAAGAAACATCTCTGGAAATAGAAAGGAGTACCTTCTGTCCCTTATAATGAGTGATATTCGTATTGATTTCCACAGGTAATACTCTGCCTGATCTGGTTTTAAACAATGCTTCATATCTGACTTTCCCGCACACATGTATGCTTTCCATAACATTTGATACGAGATTAAGGGATTTGGATTCAATAAGATCTTTGAATGTCAGGGATTGGAGTAAATCTTGTGAATACTCTAATAAACTCAGGGTCCGTTCATTCGACACTATTATTCTGCCGTTTAAGGCATCTCCTCTGAATTCATGAAGAAATATGCAATCCGGGGCATTATAGAAGAGTTCCTTAAACACCTGTGTCGATTCCCTCACTGCAAATTCTTCTCTTTTTTGATGACTGATATTTCTTGCAACACCGGTTACCGCGGTCACCTTCCCGTTTTTATCACAAATATTATTCAACCGTTGTTCCACCCAGATAACAGTTCCATCTTTTTTAACCCAACGCATAATGGCAGGACGGGAATATGTTCCGGGACATTCATTTAAAAATTCAAATAGAGGATAATCTTCAGGGTGTATGAGTTTGGAAAAAAGATTTTGATTTCCGTAGAATTCCTTTGCAGTGTATCCGCAGAAGGCTTCACAGGTTTTATTGATATAAAGAAGTTTTCTTTTCGGCTTATAGGTAATATAAAAAAAGAGACTATCATCGCTATTTATAAGAGAATAAGTTCGTCTATATTTAATAAAAAAGACTATAAGAATACCACCCAGGAGAATACAGACAGATGAAAATGTAATTATAAGCGTTAATAATCCCATATATTTTCTATTAATAAAACAATTAAACCACTTTTCTCTTCAAGATGCCTCGTTTTCATACTGTATGCTATCCCCCAACTATTTCAATAATGAAATAAAAAGTGAAACAACCTCTCCTTCAGAAAATATCGAGTAAAAACATCTCTATTTTCAACAAGAAAATAGACATCTTCATATAATTCTTTTAACACTATTATAATTATAACCCATAGTTCCATTACAATGCAACTTTATTTACTCTTAAATTCATTTGTCAGTTTTACTAAATAAACGACCTGGCTGCATTCACTGCTTTTTCCCAGGTTCTGCATTTTTCGATTCGTACTTTATCTTCCATTCCCGGAACATACTTTCTATCACAATGCCAATCGGCGGAAATCTCATCAGTGTTTTGCCAGATGCCAACAGAAAGACCTGCAAGATATGCGGCACCCAGAGCAGTGGTCTCGAACACGGAAGGCCGTTCGATAGGAATACCTAAAATATCAGCCTGAAACTGCATTAAGAAGTCATTTTTCGATGCCCCCCCATCCACACGAAAAGATGCTATCGATGTTCCGGTATCCTGTTCCATGGAAAGAATTAAATCCCTGGCTTGAAAAGCAATACTCTCCAAAGCAGCCCGAACGATATGATCTCGCGAACTGCCCCTGGTAAGTCCGAAAATCGTACCCCGGACATCGGTATCCCAGTAAGGAGCCCCCAACCCGACAAATGCAGGGACGATATAAACTCCTCCCGTATCATTTACCGATTGGGCCATCTTTGCGGTTTCCCCGGCATCATCAATAATCTTTAAACTATCACGAAGCCATTGCACTAAAGCACCGGCAATAAAGACGGAACCCTCCACGGCGTATTCAAGTCCTTGTCCCAGGTCCCAGGCAATGGTGGTGAGGAGGTTATGTTTAGACATAACAGGTACTTTTCCCGTGGTAACCAGGGCAAAACAACCGGTACCATATGTATTTTTGACGCTCCCCGGTTCAAAACACCCTTGCCCGAAAAGGGCCGCCTGTTGATCGCCTGCCACACCAGTCACGGGGATTTCTTTGCCAAAGATCTCTTTTGCTGTTTTCCCGAAATCACCCGAGGAAGGACGAACTTCCGGAAGAATCCCCGGAGGGATGTGAAGCATGTCAAGGATTTCATGATCCCAACTCCCAGTATGAATATTTAAAAAAAGTGTTCTGCTTGCGTTTGAGGGATCGGTATAATGGTGATGTGTTAAATTATAAAGAAGCCACGTATCAATAGTACCGAAACAGATCTCACCTTTTTCAGCTTTTTTTAAAAGCCCCGGAATCTGCCTCAATAGCCACAGGACCTTTGTTCCCGAAAAATACGGATCGATGATTAATCCTGTCCGTGCTTTTATCTCTTCTTCATATCCTTGTTGTTTTAATTCTTTACAGAGGGTAGCAGTTCGTCTGCATTGCCATACAATGGCATTATAGACAGGTTTTCCCGTCTTTTTTTCCCAGAGCACTACAGTCTCCCGCTGATTTGTAATTCCGATAGCGGCGAGGGAATCCGGACCGATTTTTCCTTTTTCCATAGCACTTTTTGCCGCATCGATCTGAGTTGTAAGGATTTCATAAGGATCGTGTTCCACCCATCCCGGTTCCGGATAAATCTGTTTGAATTCTATCTGGGCCATGGAATGAATCTCACTTTTCCTGTTAAAAATAATAGCCCGGGAACTCGTCGTTCCCTGATCGAGGGATAAAATATATTCTTTCATAAGATTAAGTATATCAACAATGAAAATAATTTCAAATCAATAATCAATACGGACAAATGCTCTGTTTCTGAAGCAAAGCTAAATCCGGAAGTATACCTTGAATAAAAATATTGGAAACCGGCTGCTGCCGGCATACGTTAGGGGTGTATGAACCTTGAAAAACGGACCGGTCATACACACGTAAAGAAAATTCCACTACCCATTATAAAAAAAACTTTCCTGTATTTTTTTTATATTCTGATGTGATAGTTCCCGAAGACATAAAGCTAATCATTAAGATCAATGCCATGATAGCGTGCGGCTTGAGCAATAGCTTCCTTAACTCTGATACTTTCTTTAAAAAACTTCTTACTTTCCTCTTTTCGCCCCAGTTTAGCCATAATAACAGCCAACCGAAAAGAATTGATACACATATTTAAACGTTTATTTTCTTCTATTAAATACTGAATAACATCATTCAAATGAGTAAATTTATTATAAAAAGGAAACATAAATGTTTCAAAATCCTCATTAATTTTTCTATTTAATGCGTTTACATCAGCAGCACTCATTGCAGCATTACCTTCCCGGGGGAACAAACTCTTTGCCAAATTCGCTGTGGCATTCGGCAAATTATCCGCATTAATACCGATTAATGCACCTAATCCAACCACAATAATCACCATCGCCATCACTGATCCGATTATTCCGACAGTAGAAGAACCGAGGCTTACAGGTTCTGCGAGAATGGAAATAATTAATAAAATAACAAGCAGAATAAAAGCTAAAACCTTGCTATGCTCTGCCCCCCAATTCACAATTGAATTGATAAAATTCTGAATTGCATCAATTACCGGTTTTACTCCTTCAATCACTTTTTCTATCATCTTCTTCAATCGATTTATCATATCCTTTAATTGATCCAATAGCTTTTTTAAAACAAGATACCATAAAGGACTTACTTGTAATCCTTGACCGGTACACCAATAAACAACAGCGCCACGATTATCAGCTTCAATATGAAGTGTCTTTAAAGGATCACCCCAAAAAGGTCCGAGAATTTTATCGGTGCCTGTCTGCTTTGATAAATCGAGAATGCCGCCGGACATAATGAGCTGCTTCCTGCTGGGCAAGAAGAGATCCTGTTGAGATTGATTTTATCTCAGCGATATTGACTTGAGCTCCGGTGTTCTGCCATAAATCGGCGATACCGTACAGGACAATAGCGGAGGGATTAATTAAATTCTTAAACGCTTTCGAAGCTTGTGGAATCCCGACAATGGGAATACCAAGTTGGGCTGCAATCTGTCCATGAGCGATCGTTCCTGCTATCCAGGGAGGTAAAGGAATCTTCCAATTATGAGCATTTGTGGGAGTTTCAGGGCCATGGGTTGTTCTTTGAATAAGAGGATAAATAGAATAATATTTTTTTTATTTTTTATCTCCCCTTTGCTGCAATACATGGGTCAACTCATGTGCCACAAGGCGTTTACCGCCAATAGTTTCCGGCTTATACTCACCTTTTGCAAAAACAACGTCATTACCATAGGTAAAAGCACGCGCCCGGATTGCCCTGGCAAGTCTGTCGGCATTAGAATCCGTATGAACCCGGACATCATCCAGATCAACTCCAAACCGCGGTTGAAAATAATCTTTCACATCCAATGACAAAGGCCGGCCTTTCCCCTTCAAGCTATTAATCTTCGATTCCGTATGAGTAGAAATACTTGTCCCGCCGCTGCTGTCAGTTTTTTTGTGAATTTTTAAGGCTGATTGTTTTTGCCGGACTTCCGGATTGGTCATTGAAATGATTTGTCCGGCAATACTGTCCGCTTCCTATTCATACACATCCCCGGGATTGCTTACATACAATTTGGCGAGGATTTCGCTGGTCCTGAACATCTGCTGAACTTCCTGGTTGCCAATAGTCTCCTGCAAGGTAATACCCAGGAGAGGGGGAAGATCATTATACATCACGGGTGCTATTTCAGAGTCTTTCTCATTCTTTTTTGTACACATCTTGGGAACTTTTAATTTTTTCTTATAAAACATAAAAATCACACCCTGCTTTATTTCAATGTACCTGAACCGAGGAAAAATTCCTCTATGATAGTAACTGCATGGTTCACTTTACGCAAACACTACTGCACTTTTTATGTGCCGTCAATAATTTTATCGTTTCCCCTTGCTTTTTATTCTGTTTGTGATAAAATCGATACAATTATTTTATTCTGTAATATAAAAATATAATTTTCAGGGGAACGTACAAAATTACGTAAAATAATGAAAAACTATTTGAAAAAAGTATAACACAAATCATGGGACAATACTATAAAAGCAACAGGGAACATATTTACGAAGAACTCCTCCTTGTAGATCTCCTCATTCATGCGGAAGTCACGAAATTCCGGGTAAAATATAAAGAAGAACAACAGAACATGAAAGGTCTTTATATTTCAGACGCGGAAATTGATGAGATTTTAGAGGATAAGCACCTGGGAAACGACTGGATATCTTCAAATTCAGAGCTGGACAGCGCAGGATGGCTCACATTCCTCAGCAGTGAAAAAGCATTACAGATTCAAGGGGAATTTCTCATCCAAAAATATGTAGAAATCTACCTCCCCATCCCTTCATACGATGAGAGAAAATCATTATGGGAAAAAAATCTTTCCATTATTTTCGATGCGGCAGAGCAAAGTAATGCAATCCTTTTTTTTGACGAAGCAGACACACTCTTTGGGAAAAGGACCGAGGTAAAAGATGCCCACGACAGATATGCAAACATTGAAGTGAGTTACCTTTTACAAAAGATTGATGAATATACAGGTCTGGTGATTATGGCCACAAATTTCAGTAAAAATATAGATGATGCATTTGAGCGAAGACTTCATTTCGCGATTCAGTTTCCTTTCCCGAATGAAGATTCCAGGCTCCGTATCTGGAAAGGAATATTCCCCCCGGAAACCCCTTTGGATGATAATATCGATTTTTCTTTCCTCGCAAAAAAATTTAATATAACAGGAGGGAATATTAAAAATGTAGCTTTTCAGACTGCCTTTTTTGCCGCGGAATCCGGAAGCAGGCTGACAATGGAACATATCATGTGTGCCGGCAAGAGAGAGTTTGATAAAATGGGGAGACTATGGGATAATACCGAATTCATGAATCCGTAATCATGGGGAGAGTTGATGTTATCAATAATGGTTTAGTAACGATGATACTGTAATTATCGTTCTATAATGTCATTACCTGGAATAATCCTTTATTTGTCTTTTTTTTGTGGTTGATTCATTTACTCATAAGCAGTACAATATATTCGACTGATACAGAAAGTGATATCCGATTTTATACCTGCACTGTATAAAATCAAGAAAATAGTTTTCAATTATATATAAGGAAGGAAGTCATTCCGGTTCGAGGGATAAGATCAGGGATAAAACCGGAATATTCTTACTTGTACTCATAGTTGGAAATCACCCTTAAAAGGAGTAAAATTATGCTTAGTAATAAATCAAAGATACCTCAGAATTCATATTTTATTCAGAATGAATCGGAGGTAAGCGAAAATGTGGTAAAACAGGTCAATTATCTTCAGAAAGTAATTGGAAATAAAGAAGTAGAAAACCTCATAAATAAAGGAATAATCAATAATGATGCCGTCATGAGTCAGGAACAGGAAATAATTGCGAATCAAAAGAAAAAGGAAGAATACGAATCCAAACAGATACAACAAGACCGGGAAGACCTCATGAAAGAAGTTGAACAAAACCTGTCGGAACAAAAAGAAAAGGCAGACAAGCTTTATCAAGGTGGTGGCGGCAGTTCCGTCTATGTGAATGTAAAAACTCATCTGGTCTATGCGGAAATCCCGGGCAAACCCTCATCACTCTTCTACCACTACACGGATCTGGTGGATGTCGCCTTTTCTTACCATGATATCAATATGAAGGGAAATCCTCAAAAGTTGAAACGGGGTGAGCATATTCCGTATACATTTTCCTTTAAGTACGAACCGGTAGATGATGGAATAAAAAACCAAGCAGACCATGAACCGGAAGAGAAGGTTGAAACGAAAGAAGCACCAAAAAAAGAAAAAGCACCTCCATCGGGAAAAAAAGAAAAAGATAAAATGGAAAATGAGAAAATTTCAGCGACTATTTTTAATGCGGAAGAAAAAATCAATAAAAACTCATAGAGGAATAGACCATGGACCAGTCAAATATCCTGCAGGAGATAATACAACAATTTGCTCAAAAATTTAAAGATATAGCAAAGGTAAAAATCAAAGACCCTGTAAATAAGCAAACGAGCGAGGATCAGCCTTTAATACTTATTCATGTTCTCGGGATAGAAGAAGTCGTCCTTGGAAACATGAACGAACGGATTCAGCGTAAAGGGAAAGATTCCAATGGGAATCTTATCGAATACTTTGTTGCCCCCGCCTCGCTATTTAATATATCGGTTATGGTAACACCCTATTTTAAAACATACGAAGATACATTAAAAATTCTCGGCTCAATCGCTAAACTCATAAAGGCAAGCAATCAGATACCTGTAGGTGAATATGACTGGCTGGATAATAATAATCAACCTATAATTATCACGCCTATACCCGGGATGGGTCTGGAAAAGCAGATGCAAATTTTTAATATGCTAAAAACCGACTACCGTCCTTCCCTTTTTTACCAATTTACTGTCGGTATTGATACGGATGAAAGGGAGATGTTCAGACGGGTTGAAGAAAGAAAAATTTCTGCTCAGATAAAAAAAGATCAGCCGCCGGGATAAAGAAAGGAATCATACAGAAAGGTATATACAATTGTACCGATCCCCAGCAGATCTGTAGCAGCTGCAAGTGAAATAGTAAGCATCATCATATCCTGATTGAAATTTCCGAATAATGTTGCTCCGATATTAATAGTAAGAACAGCACTTAACACAACTCCAATCGCGCCAATCATACCTACATTTGCCCAGAAACTGCTGAAACCATAGGCTTTTAACGACTTTTGAAGATTATAATAGGAAAGCGCAAGAAAAATATCGCTTATTGCCCACAAACCATGGGTAGTCATTGCAAAAATACCGGATGCTTCATCTTTTAATAGCGGTGTCAGAATAATCGAGGTAATACTCGCACAACCAAAACCAAGACAGATCCAGTTCCACATTCGCAGGTTTTTAATAAAATGTTTCGGCTTTTGTATCACCGTTTTTATGGCGAGCATCTGCACACCCTTTTCCCAGGCAGAAGCAGTATACACTGTTGGTGCGGATATGTCTGAAACAGTATAAAAAAAACCCGGTAACAAGGGAGAAAACCCGTACCTATTGGGATAGGAGAGATTATCCGCCTCATCTAAGGAACTGACATGTGCAGGTATAAAAAAGAGAAGTACACATAGAAGGAGAAGAAAAAAATATAACTTCTGAAAGCCTTCGGGTTTCTGAAAATCTTCGTTTTTCATAAAATTTTTATGTTTCACAATAGAAGTGTAATAAAACATTTTTTGTTTTGCAAATTATTTTTTTGATAAAAAACCTTTTAAGATCTCCGGATTAAAGATTAAATAAAAATGAAAGGTGCTTTATAACGAATTGCTCACGCTCTTCTTCAGGTAAAAGTGCGGCTTCCCGGTCTATATAATCCCTGTATTTACGGATAGTTCGTAACATTGCTTTTTCTCTCTCCTCCCGCGTTACGGTATAGGATTTCCCGGTTGAAGTAAAATGAATCCGGTACAAGGATTTTTGCTCTTTTGATCCGGTATCTTTTGAACCTTTTGCAGGTTCTTGAATTTGTTCTTTTGTTTCATTACGTGCATAATTATCTTCATTTGCATCACCAGCGAAAGAGACCTTTTCATCATCATTCAGAACAGGTGTGGAAATATTATGTAAATTCATCTGTGACATTATCATTTCGGAAGCATCGGCATCCTCTTCAATTTCTTTGATATCTTCCTTATAGACCATTCGTTTATCGTGTTTAAAATGAATGAAATGCCGGAGCTCATGTGCAAGTAATGCTTTTCCTTCTTCGGTATCAGGGGAATATTTCCCGCTATGAAAATAAATATCCTGCCCGATGGTGACTGAATCTGCATGTGCCTGTTTTGTTATTTCATCGGAAAAAGGCCCCACATGGATACGAACATCCGAGAGATCCACACCAAAGGCTGTCTCGAATTGATTTTTCAGAACAGAATCAAGCTTAAAAGTCCGGTCAGATGTTGTATTTCCATTTCCCGTGAATTTTCTTGTATCCCGGTTATACAAACTGTCACTTTTATTATATCTATTAAATCCCACTTTGCTCATAATCTTATCAATCCTTTATTATAAACCTCATTAAATTCCTTCTTCCCGTGCTTTATTCACCATCTCTTCCAAAAGGTCATCACTTACCTGTTTTATAATATTCTCATTATCTCCGTTTACGGACTTTTTGGAACCGGATGAGTTCCCTAAAATACTCTCCGAGGAATCTTTGGCGAGCATCCGCTTATCATTCATATAATTATTTTCTATCCGCTGATGCCTTGTAGTTTCCGGAGAAAAATTACTTTGAGTACTCATATTTGATTTGTGTGTTATATTCACGGGAGTATTCTGATGAGAATAAGTGTCGGGAACATTCTTTTGATATGTCACAGCTGATTTCCCATGGGTAAACTGATAGGGAAACTCAGGAGTGAGATGTTTATCATAGTCACTACTCTCTTCCTGTTGATGTGATATATCCTTTGCAAATTCAATGATCACATTATCCTCTTTCTCACGGGGCTCATAATGTGATAAGGCTTTTTCTCCTTTATTGGTAAAGGAGATAACCGGACTTTGTTGATGCCGGGTCTTTATAGTAAATGCAATATTATACATATCATTTTCAATTTGTTTTCCGGCAGGAGAGTCTGAAAACAAAGCCTGAAAATTCTCCTCTACAAACTGTGGTTCCAAAAGAGTAACATCATCATTATAGACAAGTGGGATCTCAATTCCATACTTCTTCGGGGTTTGATGCTCTTTATATGCTTTACGATATTCGATAAGAAGAGAATGAAGTTGAGTCTCATTCAGTCCCGAATCCTTAAATATATCGCTTCGGACAAAGGATTCAAAATCCTCTTTTGTGAGGAGATTCCCGGTTTCCAATAAAGGAATTGGTTCGGATGATTGGGAATCCAGGGTGGCATGAGAATCCAGGGTGGCATGAGAATCCAGGGAATCATGGGCCATAATTTTATTAATAAATGGCCGGATTTTTTTTGGTATAGTACCTTCGCCTTTGAGTGTGGCATTGACATTTTTAATAATATCAAGCACACCCACCTTCCCCGGTTTTGATGGTACTTCATATGTCTTAAATAGTCCGACAAATGCCTTGGCAAATTCCGGGCCGGGACCTTCAGGTATAACAACATCCTGAACATAGCGGAAAACGTTGGCGGCATCTTCAATTCCGATATTACTTTTCACGACCAAATCAGATGCAAGAAAAGCCTCAAGACCATTTTCCATGATGGAAGCAAGATGGTCCTTCTCTCTCGTCATTATCGGGACTGTTTGTTCCGTATTTATTTTAGAACTCATCTCCACACGGGCGACCTTTGTTATGATTTTTCGCCGTTGTTCATCGCTCCCCTGTTTTTTCTTTCCCACTTTTTTTCCGGATTTACCAGCCGGTTTCTCCGGTTGTGATTCTATCATGATTTCCCGCAAGATTTTGGCGGCTTCCGGGAGAGGAATGTGTGCCGGTTTTAATTGATAGTGGTATCCTCGAATAAGGTGGAGAAGTCCTTGTGAGAATTCACTCTGTTTTTCTTCCGGTATCGAAGTGGTCGCTATAAATTCGTTCATCTGCAAGGCTATTTCATCGGGGATACTGCTTTCTTTCATAAATGGGGAGGAAAATAAAACAGTACGATCATTTTCATTAAAAAGATTTATTTCCTCGGTAAAAGGTTTCCATGTAATGTGTGCGGAATCTGTATGGAAATATTCTTTTTTTTCAACTTTTACCAATGGCGGCGAAGCTTTTGAACTCACCATGAGTATATCCTTAATTTGCTTTTCAAAAAAAATTCGTTTTCTCCGTAATTTTTCCGAACCTGCTTTTTGCAGGAGAACTTCTTCAACATGGGAGATCATTTCAGCAGGTGTGCTCCCTGTACTTGAGGCAATAAACGGATATAACGTGAAAACTCTCTGAATTGAACGGGAAAAGGTTTTTTTATCCGCCTCCGGAATGCTCACTGTGTGAAGGGTATTTTTCATTGCAGCGACTGTTTCCGGAGAAAAAACCGATTTCAGTTCTTCCGAAGCCCACTGGTCAAAACCTTTTTCGCTAAAAATATCCTTATACTCCCCACTCTCTTTTTTAGGGATGATAAGAGGACTTATCTGTTTTACAGACGTCAGCCCCGATGCAGTCTCGATAATATTGTAGAGAGTTTCTTCCCCCGTAATTTTCTCGCTAAGGATCTGATTTGTAACCTTATTTTTAACAAGGTAGTCTTCCGCAGCCCGAATAAGATCTATCTGTTTTATCGGTTTGTGTTTAAAAGTATCGGTATAAGAATATAAGAGATTTTGCACAGTATTTGAAAAAACGGATTGTTTACCCGCGGGAATATGTACATCTTTAAGATAATCAATCGTCTCCTGCTCACATACCTCCGCGATAGCCGGGAGTGCGAGAAAGGTTTCAAGATCAGACTTATTTTCAAAGATACGTAAGGGAATTTTCCGGACCCTGGTCGGTTCAATGACTTTCATCTGCTCATAAAGATCATCTTTCTTCATCCCTCTTTTTGAAAGCTCAAGTAAATCGGATATGACGATAGTACTCACATCTTCTTCTTCATGAGCAAGGCGTATCTGCGATAATGTATTTATAACCTCATTATCATTCCGGGAATAAAAACGTGTCTTTTTTGACATAAATTCTTTTAAAGCAGTCTTATAAAATTTTACAGCGTCTTTTGTCGCATGGCGAAGCACTACTCCGGTGACGTTTGTAATCCCCTTTTTTCTTAAATGTTGCCGGATATTTTCCAGGGATGCATCCTGGTCAATCTGTCTGGCACCATACAATTCTCCGGTGATTGAATAGAAAAATTCCGTTGCGCCTTCATAGAGAGATGATAAATCATCCAGCACATAGATCCGGTCCTTTGATTGTAAAATTGTAATACCATTTTTTTGCTGTTTTCCCGTTTCGATCCGGGCACTCTGCATAGGTTTGCTGATTGTTGTTTTAGACGGATCGGTAAAAAATTTTTCCCACAATCCATTTTTGTTAAAACCCGCTGCCCAATCAACCTTATTTACCTGGTTATCCGGGGAATATCCTTTTGACCAATCAAATCCCGATGTATCTTTTAAATTATCAAAACGGATCTTCATCTTTTCAGGAATAATCTCCCCGGACACCGTACCATCGGAATAAAGAAATGCCTGATAGCCTTCAGGGTCTTTATCAGCATATTTCTTTTGTCTTTTCTCCTGTTCTTGTTTTTTCAGGGGTATGGGAAGCAGGTCCTCATACGATAATCCCTGGTTACTGAGTGTTCGTTTCGTCATCTGGGTAAAGTTTAATGATGTACCTGAAAAGTTCCATTTCATCTGTTGAACACCGTAGTGTTTTATCACTTCTTTCTGAAACAGAGCAAGACGTTTCTCATCTAAAGAACCATTATCGGTAAAAAATTCCTTATCTATGGCAATATATGCGTTATCCTCCCCGGAAATACCGCACTCTGCCATCATAGATGAAAGAACCTCCACGGCATGGTTTTTTGCCTGATTAATATCTTCTTTTTCCCCCCGGCTCCCTTTAAGCTCTGCGTAATTTCTTACTGCAGCTCCTATTGAATCCACTTTTGCCTGGTAGAAATTCTTTTGATTAAACTTAAGTATCGATTCAAGCATACTTACCTTTCCTTTCTATTAATAAGTTCTTTAAAACGTTCTTTATAATTATACTCACTTATATCATTAATATGCTTATTCATTTCAGAAATAATAGTGACCCACTTCCGCCGTTCCGAGTGAGTCATTTTCATAATCTCACTCTTAGACCAATTAAAATGATAAGCGATATAGGCCACCTCTCTGTAAATCTCATCAGAAAGGCGGCCTAGTGTTCCCCCAGGAGAGTAAACTCCCCGATATATTTATGAGAACATGAAGTACAGGCGACAGGTATTCTTTTTATCACCTTGTGGTTGATTTCATTAAGAAAATCTATAAGAAATGCAAAGTCCTCGGGAAAAAGATTCTCTATTGTTTTTGTTGTCACCATACGTTCATCACCCAATGAAACGACGACCCGCGCGAGGAGAACTATATAAAAATACCCTTCGTTTTCCTTCACCCGGGTATCCTGATAAATCAGGAGTATGTCCTTTACTTTTATAAGACGCATAATCCCTTTGGTTTTTACAATATTCTTATCTTTATTCATAATACCTTTGGGCAGAACAAATGGGAATTCCGTTCTAATTTTCATTTCTCTTCTTCCTCCGGCTTTAATTCTATGCCCTGTTGTTTAAACCATTCTTCTACAAATTGATTCATCCGTCCAATAACGCTTTTACTTAATGGTTCAAAAGCGAACTCTTCATACAGTGTCTGCCTGATGGTTTGTCCATAGCCCTCATATCCTGGGGGTAATGAGATTTCCAGATCACCTGTTTCTTTATCAACACTTACTATCATAATTTATTCCAGCTCCAGTTTCTCAAACCGCCCGGAAGGAGAAAATCCATTATCGCTCTTTTTTTCATTCCGGGCATTATCGTCTTTTTTAGATTCTTCATGCACTGTACTTTTTCCGGTATTACTGCCGGTTAATTGATACGTCCTGCCTTCGAGGGAGATACTCACATTTTTTCCATCAATGGAAAAGAGATTCAATTCATCGAGGGTATACCGGTTCTTAAGCTGCTGTATTATCTCTGCAAAGGAGAGAGCGGATCCGTTTAAATTCTCTGCTGTCTGAGGGCTTTGAGTGACACCTTCATATGCGAAACCACGGTCGAGAACATACACTTTTAACAGATATGCCAGGGTATCCTGCATTAATGTCACATCCATCGAATCAATAGCTTTTTTTATATCTTTAATTGTTTCCATACTTTTCATCTCATCAACCTATTACATTTACAACCGGAATTCAACCGCGTTGAATATCACCTCTGAAATTTACTATCGGAATTCAACTACGTTGAATATCACCTCTGAAATTTACTATCGGAATTCAACTACGT
>JAFGRV010000622.1 GCA_016934975.1 Spirochaetales bacterium
AAAATCCTGCTTGATCGAGCAAAACAGTATTGCAATAATGATGCCGGAATTTCCGATTGGACCCGGTGGAATGACGGTGAAACAGTTACCGATGCCGTTCCTTACAGCTGGGGATGCGCCGATTCCATAGCCGATTTTAACGCAGACCTGGAAGAGCAGCGGATTGCATTATCCGCTTATTATTCAGACGGAACCACCGGGAACCCATATCCGGCAAATAATGTACTTCTTGGTGGTAATCCTGATCCGGCAGAACATAGAGACTGGTCGCCGGGGAAGCTCAATGAGGCTCCAGGCCCTGAAGGAAACGACAAGTGTCATAATTATTTAAAAGGTATTTATTATAAATTGAATAAATTACACATCAAAAGAAACTACTTAAACTCGATCTTTTCCACACCATCCCAGTGAACAGGGAGCTCGATTGTCTGATACTCTTTTGCCCTGCTTAGAAAAAGCCGGGAGGCTTTATCGTAGGGATCGAATTCGCATACCTGGGCGAGATATTTTTCCGAGAGGGTAAAATCCCGGGAAAAATAGGCCTGGATCGCCTTTTCAAAGGTATCTTTTGTTTTCAGCTTTTTCTGGTCCGTATCGCTGTTATCGAATACTTCATAAATGGGAACAGCCTCTCGTTTCCCTTTTACCTGTACAAGTCCTAAAAAGCGGTAAAAATAGACACTCGGATCATCCAGAGAAAGAAAAATCGAAGAACTTATAATAATACTTCCCCCGTAGGGTTTTGTCAGCCCCTCCAGACGGGAAGCGACATTGACTGTGTCGGAGATAACCGTGCCTTCCATCCGTGTCTCGTCCCCGATTGTCCCGAGCATGATCGGGCCTGTATGAAGTCCGATCCCTATGGAGATGGGTTCATACCCGACTTTTGTTCTAAAAGAATTGTAGATCTGTACGGCACGTTTCATTTCCAGGGCAGCGCGTAACGCGTCTTCCGGATGGCCGGGGAAAAGAGCCATAAGACCGTCCCCGATATATTTATCAACATAGCCGTGATGTTTCCGGATAACCGGTGTGATTTTTTCAAAATAGGAGTTGAGGAAATTGAAATTTTCTTTTGGAGACATCCGTTCCGACAAGGTCATAAATCCCCTGATATCGCTGAAAAGGATAGTCATCTCCCGCTGGACCTGATCTCCAAGCTCCACATCAATAATTGATTCCCTTCCAAGGAGCCGCAGGAAACCGCTCGGGATAAAACGTTTGTATGCTTTATTCATTTTAGAAAGCTGTATATGTGTTTTAATTCGCGCGAGAAGTTCCGACTGCCGGACCGGTTTGGTGAGATAGTCGTTTCCCCCTGCTTTTAATCCCGCGATAATATCCGAAACCAGATTCTTCGATGTAATAAAGATGATCGGGAGGTCCTCGGGATCATGAGTTTTCCGTACTTCCTTACAGACCAGGTATCCTGACATCCCCGGCATCATCACATCCAGGAGGAGAAGATCAAAATCTTCCACTGCAATTTTTTGCAATGCATCCGGACCATCTGTCGAGTGAAAAAGTTTGAAATGCGCGGGATCAAGATAATCTTCCATTATTTGATGAAAAGCAGGGTCGTCGTCCACTAAAAGTATCTTTCTCTTCGTAATACTGCTTATTTCCTCATTTATTTCGCTTATATCATCCGCGGATGAGACATATTCCAGTTCCGGGATCTCGGTAAGATGAGAAGGCTGCAACTCGATCTCCTCCATCCTTTTCTGACTCCGGCTTATGGGGATGGAAAAGGTAAAGACCGAACCCTCCCCCATGGATGAGGAAACAGTGATTTTTCCCCCGTGCAATTCTACAAGTTGTTTTGTAATTGAAAGACCGATACCGGTTCCTGTTGTTGAATCCACGACACCGACCTGCTCAAAGGATTCAAATATGGATTCCAGCTTATCCCCGGGAATGCCGATCCCCGTATCCCTTACAGAGAAAAATGCGAAATTACCCTCTTTCCGGGCTGTTACTGTTATTTCCCCGGAATGAGTAAACTTAATCGCGTTTCCCACAAGATTGTGCATGATCTGCTGAAGTCTTCCCTCGTCCCCGGCCACAAGGGGAAAATCGGGGGGAATCTTATTGGAAAGAACGATTTTTTTCGTACTTAAGAAAGGCTTTGAAAAGACAAAAACCACATCACAAATTTCTTTTAGATCCACGGGTTTTTTTTCCAGGACCATCTCTTTTTTCTTGAACCGGGAAAAGTCCAGGAGATCATTTACCAGGTGAAGAAGCCTTCTCCCGCTTGCTGTGATTAATGAAAGATTTCTCGCCTGGGCTTCCGTAATAGAACCGGCATTTCCTTCGAGGAGGGTTTCGGCGAGCCCCATCATTCCGAGGAGCGGATTTTTAAGCTCATGGGAGGTGTTCACCAGAAAAGCATCTTTAAGCTTATCCATAGAGGAGAGCTGGGTAGACAGCTTTTCCACGGCGGAAAAAGCCCGGGTGAATTTCTTTGAGAGGAGAAAGGATTGAATCAAAATAAAGAGAAAGAGCCCGACGGGAAAAATCCAGCCTGTCTGTATGACCTTGGCAAAATAAAGAACATCATTTATAATACTGATAAAGAGTATAACAAATCCAAAGGAAAAGAGAAGGGCATTATCCTTTCTTTGAAGGAGCGCCCATACGAGAATTGAGCTGATGAGTAATCCCCCGATACAGAGGAGAATGAGATAAAAGGGGAGAATATTTGTTAAAAGATCGATAGGAAGAAAAAAGCCCACCAGTGCAAATAATACGCTCAAACCTGCAAAACCGTAATTTAAATATTTAAAAAATTGCATTGGAAAGATTGAATAAAAATATAAGGTAAAAACAGCCGCGGCGAGGGGCACGGCAATAATCTCCAGAGTAATGAGATAATTGTATCCGATAAATGAAAAAAACTGATGAAAAAAGCGTTCCCCCATTAATGCCGTTCGAAAAGCCCAGAACAGACAAAATAATCCGAAAAAGAGGGGACTTTTATCTTTTCTTCGTAAGAGAAAAATTCCAAGATGATACAGACCCATGATAAAAAAACTGCCGAAAAGAAGCAAATCACTTGCGATATTCTGATTTTTTATCCCGAAGATCTGGGAATCAAGACCCATCAAAATATAATTTGATCCCCCGATGGTATCCATGAAATTACTTATTTGAATAATAATTGTTGTTTTATTTCCCCGGGTATGAAAAGAGGCATTCTTCGGGATGATATTGGGAATATAGGTTGATTTTTCCGTCGATACCGTTCCGGTTTCTAATGTAAGGGCATCGTTAATATACATACGAAAGGCTGTATTAATCTCATGGGGCAGAATACCCAATTGATCCCGAATAGGTTGATGCACAATTGTTAACTTAAGGGTTCCGAAACCGAAAGGGGGGAATTGTCCGGTCTTTGATATGTTCTGCTTGTTCCAGTAACCGGGAAGAACAATATATCCCGTGGGTTTTTCCCGGGGGGATAAAAGAAAATCCTCCGGTGAGAGGAGTTCATTCCAGTAAAACTCCCACTCCCCATTCAGCTGCAAAGGTCCTTTTGTCTTAAAATCCCATGAAGAAAGATCTATTTCGCCTTTTTTTGCGATGGGTAACAGGATCCCATTTGAATCTGTCGTACACCCTGTGAGTACAAAAAGTATTGCCGGGATTACTATAGTACAGATAAAGACTATTTTTCTCATATTATACGGCCATTTTAAAGAAAAAATTACATTCTGTATAGTATTTTCTCATAGATTATAAGCCAATTGTAGAAGGGATACCTGATTATTTTTGAACGAAAAAGAAAGGCCCGGAGATGAGTCCGCGCTTAATGGAGCTGTCGAAAATATAGAGATAGTAATAAAATCCCCCTTCAAGTTCTTTTTTTCTCGACAGGATCTTCCGGAGATCAAATCCGCTTTTCTTTATTTCATAGGTCGGGGGAATATGATTCCATTTTCGATCATAAATCCATAAAGAATAAACAGAACTCATCCCTTTTACAAATAATTTTTCCTCTTTCATCTCCGGTCTTGGAAAAATAATATTCGATTTTTTCACATCCGGGCGCTTTAAGAGGAAGGTTTTCTCGTCATATTCTCCGCTTATATCCTGCAACAGGATTCTATACTCACCTTCGGGAATATCGGAATAATCATTCATCCGTATGCCGTTCGAACCGATCCATGTTTCTCCCTGGAGATCCGAATTATTCCAGACTTGAGAATTAATCTCCCAGAATAATTCCTCCTCATCATGTAAAAGATATATTTTTTCTATGTCTTCAATTCCGTCATCATCATGAACACTCACAAAAAGACTTAATTTTTCATATGTCCGTTTTGTTTCGACGTCATCAATTATATTGATCTGCCAGTAATAATCATATATTTCAGGCGCTTTTCTGCTGCAGGAACCTAAAAACAATATCAAAAGGAGAATTGTGATTAAAATAAGAGAATTTTTTTTCATGGCCTGTAATAATACATAAATTTATAAGTTTGTTCAATCATCTTTGGGAAGGGGAGATCGTTTCACGGCAAGGCTTTTATACCCCGATAACGCCAATAATACGATTGCCGGTCCATAGAGGGTCCATATTAATGGGGTTGTTATTGGGGAGAGTTGAGAAAAAGCACTTCCCAAAGCGATGCATAAATCGCTTATAAAATGAATTGTGAGCCCTATTGCGATAAACCAGGCATTCAGGCGGGGGAAAAAACCGGATTTTAAGGTTCCCCATCCGGTCCACAGGGAAATTGTAAGGATTATTGCATAGCCGATCATAATACCAAGGAGAACAAATTCCCTTACAGACGTGACAATGATATATATATTGATAATCAGGAGAGAACAGACAATGATCCCGGTTTTTACGGAAAAAATTACCCGGTCCCTTTCTCTTTTTGTGATGATCGACTTTAGATTCCGGGAGTGGCGGATAATCAAAATAATGTGAAATCCGATAAAGCAGCAAATACCTATAAGAAAGAATATTTTATGTTGATGAGGATCGGCGAATCTGTTTAAAATCACTAGAAATGTATCTGCGAGGAAAATGAAAGTAAAGGCAATTTTTAAAAGTGAAGTATCTCTTTTATCGAGACCATCACTGCCTGTCACAAGGACGATAATGACACAGAAGCAGGATATAACATATTTGATTATTTCCGACGGATCGGAAATGCCATATCCCCAATCCATAATTAAAAAAAGGAGAGTGAACAAAATAATTATACAGAGGATAAGTAATAAAAAACGATTTTTACGGCTTTGTAGAGAAATTGTCATACACCCTTCCCTTCATGCTCATTCTATATCATATGCCGGGGAATATCAAATTTATTGGGAAAAAATTTAAAGGATGATAAAAAAACCCGACCATCTTTTACTCAGGTGGTCAGGTTCATTATGTTAAAAATAGGATTATCCGGTAAAAAAGTTCTATAAACAAAAGTCTGTAATTAACCCGACATAATATTGAGCTATTAAAAGGGCATCTACAAATATCTGCGCAAAACCTTTCAGGTTTTGCGCTTGGAGTTTTCTTCGAAAACTCCACACTCACACCTTTCGGGCTTAGCGCTTGGAGTTTTCTTCGAAAACTCCACACCCACACCTAGCAAAATTCGGTTAATAACCCGACATAATATTGAGCTATTAAAAGTGCATCTATAATATCTACATTGCCGTTGCAATTTGTGTCGGCTGCCGCAGGATTGAAATTGGCAGGGTTCAGATCTACATAGTATTGTGCGGTAAGGAGAGCGTCCACGATATCGATATTGTTATCACTGTTCACATCGCCGATGGTTGCGGTCTGCCCGGTAGGGGCGGATGTCGGCACCGTTGTTGGAGCGTTTGTGGAGACTGATGTCGGCGCCGGTGTGGGAGCGGTCGTGGGTACCGAGGTCGGGGTTTCCCCGGGTGCCAGTCCATGCACAAGGACTCCGTTATCATAAACCGGAATATTTTCCGAAATTGCGAAATTTGTCGTTATCCCCTGATACGACCAATCGTTTGACGGGTCCCAGTCATCCGGTGTTCCTACGCCGGAGGCAAGGCCCACGGAGAATTGTATGCCTTTGTAATATGCCTGCATACTCCCGGGATATATTTTTGTCCCGGAGAAATCAAGTTCAATATAATACAGATCGCCTGAAACATGGACCGGTCCATTCATGACAGCATCCGAACTGCTTGTTCTTGCGCTTATATTACTTATCGAGTAACCCGCTGCGATGACTTCGGAAATATCAAAATAATACCGGGCGGAAAGGGCAGTGGATATCCGCGGGGGCCATCCGGATCTGTTGTTCATATTCATCCGGATTTCCGTGTAGGTCCCGTAGGAGTTGTTATAACATACCTCGGTGAACATCTCGGGCTCTTTTTCTTCCGGCTGCGGAAAGTTGGCGAGAGGTGAACCGCCGTTCAGTTCGACCATTTTTGCGAGACAGCCGATAAATCCGGCATTATAATCGGTGGCGACCTCATTACAGACATAATCATTTATAGAGTCATTATAGCCGTCGGATGAATCCGGTCCCCCCACAAGTGCCCCGTAGAGAATGTGCCGGTGATTCGGCGGATCATTAATGAGTCCGTAAAATGAGCTGTGGGCGTTTCTATGGTGGGGGTGCTTCGGAGCATTATTTCCATATCCCACGACATAGCTTGAATTTCTCGGATTATCTCCGAGACAATAATTAATCTGGTCTATTGCGAAATTGAAATACCTGGCTTTGCGAGTCTGGTCAGGAACAAAATCACTGTACACAAAAGCGAGAAAGGCGGTATTCGCCGCATGGCGTAAACATCCCCAGGAATCGCAGAAAGCGAGACCCCCGGGAGTATATTGGATTTTGTTTCCCTCAAAACCGACTGTCCACCAGTCGAGATGCATATTTACAAAATCATAATATTCCTGTTTGCCGGTGATCCGCGCGAGTAAAATCATGGCCGCATAATGTTGATCGTCCCAGCAGTGGCCCCACTGGTATTCGATAGGATCATCCTCGGCATAACCCTGGAG
>JAFGRV010000623.1 GCA_016934975.1 Spirochaetales bacterium
GAACCTGCGTTTCGCTATTATTCCGCATATTCTTGTTAAAAAACAAGAATATGCGGAATAATAGCATATATATAATAAAAGAAGTCAAGAAAAAAATTAAGGGGACCTCTAAAAAATTCCCTTTACGTATATAAACATTTATTCTCCACAACCTCACAACTTACCAAATTTATCTTATTTATCAAAGCATTTTCATAAAATTATTGATAATACTGCTCATATATAGTATTATTTATTAACACCCCTCATGAGTGGGGTGTTAATAAAGGAATTAATGACCTCCATAAAAGGAGTATATATGAAAAAAGAGATGGTTCTTGATATTACCGGGATGACCTGCACTTCCTGTGCAGCACGAATAGAAAAGATGCTTTCAAAAAAGCCCTATATTACCGAGGTATCTGTCAGTTTTCCCAATAAAAAAGCCTTTTTATCCCTGAATGATACAATCCATCAGGATGACGTGGTCTCCACAATCAAGTCTCTGGGATACGAGGCGAAATTAAAAGAAGAAGGAAAAAAAAAGAAAGAAACCGACACCGAATTAAAACATCTAAACAAGGAAAGATTCCGTCTTATTCTTGCCTGGGCAATCACCCTGCCTTTGACTGTTAAAATGTTATTGGAAATGATATTCGGAATTCATCTGATAAGTCCTTCCTTTGCTTTTTATACTGATTTGATTCTGGCTTTTCCGGTCATATTTATCATCGGGTTTCCGGTTATCAGGTCGACTCTTGTTTCGATAAAATCCTTCGCCTTCACCATGGATTCCCTTATCGGGATCGGGACCATCGCCGCGTACTCCTCGGGGATACTCAAATTAGCCGGCGTGGAGATCAGCAGTTTTGCCGTTGTCGGGGCGATGATCATGTCAATCAATTTTATCGGGAATTATCTAAAAGAACTTGCCACAGGCAGGGCGTCCCAGGCGATACAGAAGCTGCTTGAGCTGGGGGCCAAAAGCGCCCATCTTGTTAAAGACGATAATAGCGTTATTGACGTACCCGTGGAAGAACTTGTGGTGGGGGACGTGGTCATGGTAAAACCCGGGGAAAAAATACCCATCGACGGAGAAATTACAGAAGGGTATACATCGGTTGACGAATCCATCGCCACCGGTGAATCGATTCCCCTAGATAAGCAGCCCGGTGATAAAGTAATCGGCGCTACGTTAAATCAACAGGGAGCGATAAAGCTGAGGATAGAAAAAGTCGGGAAAGACACCTTTCTTTCACAGATCATCACTCTCGTCGAACAGGCACAAGGTTCAAAGGTTCCGATCCAGGCCTTCGCGGACAAAGTCACCTCATATTTCGTCCCGGTTATTCTCGCGATTTCCTTCCTGACATTTCTTTTCTGGATGATTTTTCCCCAGACAGGAAATCTTGTCCGCAGCTTCTTTGCCCCCTTTATTCCCTGGATCGGAAAGGGTTCGGGGGTTATTTCCCTCGCCATTTTTGCATCAATTGCGACAATTGTCATTGCATGCCCCTGCGCCCTGGGACTTGCCACACCCACGGCACTCATGGTCGGTATGGGGAAAGGCGCCACAAACGGGATTTTAATCCGGAATGGTGAAGCGATTCAAACAGCGAAAAAAATCGATACCGTTGTATTTGATAAAACAGGCACAATCACAATGGGTAAACCGGAGGTTGTCGCGTACAGATCACTTATAGACGAAAATGATTTTTTTGTTACAGCAGGTTCTTTGGAAAATCTTTCCGAACATCCCCTCGCCAGGGCGATCGTCAAAAAAAGTGAAGAAAAAAATGCGTCTTTCATGAAACCGGAAGAATTCAAGGCAATTTCCGGAAAAGGAGTATCCGCCTATTTAAATAACCGGCAGGTCCGGATCGGGAGCCTTTCATTTATTTCGGAATCGGGGATTAAGACTGATGAGCTTTCACATGACATTTCCGGATATTTTGCAAAAGGATACACGATTATCGGTATTGCAATCGAGGATACCTTCGCGGGAATTATCGCTATTGCGGATAAAATCAAACCTGATTCAAAAATCGCCGTTGAAAAACTCCATGCCCTGGGTATCCGGACCGTTGTTCTGACAGGAGACAATAAAAAAGCTGCTTCGACTATCGCGAAGGAGGCGGGAATCGATGAAGTCTATGCGGAATTACTGCCCCGGGACAAGATCAGGATTATTAAAAAACTCCAGGACGAAGGGAAAAACGTTGCCATGGTTGGAGACGGTATAAATGATGCACCTGCCTTAAAACAGGCAAATATCGGCATCGCCATCGGCACGGGGACCGATATCGCCATTGAATCGGCGGATATTACTCTTGTTTCGGGGAGCCTGACAGGTGTTGTCAAGGCGATTACATTGTCCAGGGCCACATTCCGGAAAATACTTCAAAATCTTTTCTGGGCATTCTTTTATAACATCATCGCCATACCTCTTGCAGTGATGGGTTTACTTCACCCGGTGATCGCGGAGATCGCCATGGCCTTTAGTTCTATAAATGTGGTGGGTAATTCATTACGATTAAAGAATGTAAAACTGGACTAATCTCCCAATTCCCGAAGACTCTTTCGTATCCGCTCTTTATTTGCCTTATGTTCGGAAAGCCTGTCCTGCTGCTTCTGCACCACCTCTTTCGGCGCCCTGTCGACAAAGTTTTTATTTTCCAATTTCTTCTCACATATTTCAATCTCTTTATCTACCTGAATCAGGGCCTCCTTCAGCCGCTTTTTCTCCGCTTCATCATCTATCACATCGTGGACGAATATCTGGCAGGCTGATACGAGTTTATATGCCGAACCGGGAATACGCACCGCCCCGGCTTTAAGAGTCAATTCATCGATTCCCGCGAGGGCTTGTATAATATACGCTTTTTCCGAGATCAAATTCCAAAGTTCATCAGAAGGATTGATGGTGACCACAAGTTTCTGTTTGGGGGGTACATTTTGTTCCGCACGGATTTCCCGTACACCTCGTGTTATATCCTGCAATACCGTAAATTTCACATCCCTGTCCGGATCCTCGCAGAGGGGGAACGGAACCGGCCACGGAGCACTAATGAGTTGATCGGTGATCTCCAGGGGGGCGAGATTTCCAAGTCCCCGTTCAGGAGCATACTCTTTTAGAATCTGCCAGAGATGTTCGGTAATATAGGGAATAAAGGGATGGAGCAGCCGCAAAACCTGATCCAGACAGAGGGCAAGGACCTGCATGGCGATTTCCCCGGAGGCATCATCTTTTGAATTGATCCGGGGTTTAATGAGTTCCAGGTACCAGTCGCAGAAAGAAGACCAGAAAAAATCCCGGATTGCATTAAGGGCGTAACTGGGATTATAATTTTCAAGTCCTTTATTTACTTCCCGGATTGTCCTGCTTAACTGGCTGATAATCCAGAGATCTTCGTACGCAAGCTCTTCTGCGCCGCGCGGGGTTGACACGACATTTTCCATGTTCATAAACGCGAATCGTGCGGAGTTCCATAACTTCGTACAAAAAGCCCGCCCGATCTCGAAGCGTTCGCTGGTAAGTTTGGCCTGCTTCATATCCGCTAATGTACCGAGAACATCAAACTCTTTCCTGCAATTATTACAGACATAACAAAAAATATTTCTCCCGTGCTTTGTGCTCCCGAGATCATTATGATGATCGCATTCGGGACAGATTGCGGTGACCGGGAGTCTTATATCCTGGGTGCCGGTCTGCATATCGGCGATCACATAACGCATGGCATCGGCTCCGTAATTATCGATAATATCCACCGGGTCGATTCCGTTCCCCTTGGACTTACTCATCCGCACACCCTTGCCGTCGAGAATATTGGCATGAATAAATACATCGGTAAAGGGAATATCGCCGAGACAATAAAGTCCGGCAAGAACCATCCGTGCTACCCAGAGGGTGATAATATCCCGGGCTGTTATAAGGCAGCTCCCGGGGAAATAGTAATCGCAGCAGTCCTCTGCGTAATCGCAGCAGTCCTCTGCGTAATCGCAGCAGTCATCC
>JAFGRV010000624.1 GCA_016934975.1 Spirochaetales bacterium
AGTGCACCCCATATATAGCGGATGGATGTTATTGGACAGCCTTGTTTAACCTTTGTACTCAAAGGAGGTTGCGGGACAACCTCAATTGGTAACAGCTATGAAGGGAAAATATTTTCCCAAAAATTGAAATAACATTAGTTTATTTCTAAAGAAACAAGGAGACCAGATTATGAGAAAAATCATTATTATCCTGTTGCTTTTTTTTATCACACTTCCTCTTATGGGAGCAGAGGATACCTGGGCTACACAATTATCAGGGTACAAACCATTATATATTCTTACCGGGGCGGGTGAAGATCAGGTGAAGATCCGGTTTAGTTTTAAATTTGATATTTTTTCTCCTTACAAAATCGGATTATACTTCGCCTACTCACAGCTTTTATTTTGGGATCTTTATGAATTCTCATCGCCCTTTACTGAAATTAATTTTAATCCTGATTTCTTCTGGCGTTTTCAATCAGGAGATAATTTTGCGAATGATTATGTAATCCCCTTTATTGATTATTTTCAGGTTGGTCTCTGGGAGCATATATCTAATGGAATGCCGGATACCGGTGATGAAAATAGTTTATCCCGGGGCTTAGACAGACAATATCTGCAATTTCAGGCTAGTGTCGGGAGCTGGATTAAATTCGGACTTAATTTTAAATATTTTTATGTTCATTATATTACCTATAATAATGAACCCCATGATAATCCGGATATTCAGGATTATATCGGCTCATTTATCGCCAGACCATTTATTATTTACTATAATAAAGAGCTTGATGATACATTGGAACTCTATGGTGAATTCGGAGCCGGCGGGGGCGCAAATGGATTGGATTTTACCAATGGCGGCTTTTTAGAGATAGGATTTAAATCCTATAAACTTTTCTCCCGCTTCAGATTATACGCCCAATATTATCAGGGTTATTTCGAATCAATCCTGAATTATGACAGGTCAGCAGAAAATATTATAATAGAAAATGGGGGAGAGGAGACTGTTTTACCCTTTAGTTTCCGGGTAGGGATTATTTTCGAATAAAGAATACCCTTTATTCTTTATCCCGGTTTTTTGCCTGTTCTATCAAATCGAAAATAGTCGCTATTTTAGATTGAGGAGGATTTAAGATGGCGGATAGTTGCTCTTTGGTAAAATGTGATTGTAAAAACTCCTCAATGGGAATCGTATCAAACCAGCAGTCGACTATTTTGGAACACGGAAGGTCGCCTTTTTCCAACCTGCAATAATGAAAGCCAAGATGGTGACCCAGTTTCCGGCAATATATTTGTTTTGAATCGAATTTATCTATCATAGTTTATATACTCACCAATTTTTGAGTTTGTCAATTTCTTACATCGGGTTGTCTCATCTCATTCTTTATGGTGAAAGAAATTGACTCACCGAACCACAATTGGAAATACTGACAATTTAATTAATTGTCAGTATATTCTACCATATTTTCCGGGATTTCCTGAAGCACATCCGGGGGAAAAACCATTATTTCCCTGTCGGAAACCGGGGATACGCCGATATAAAATGAAAAAACCTCGGCACCATGATTAAAATATGAAGCACGTTGTTGAAAATAACTCCCTCCAATATTAGTAGAGAGACAAACACCCTTTTTCGTCTTCTTAATCCTGATCCCTAAAATTTGCATTTCAGGACCTTTCCCCCCGGGAAATCCGATAATGACTGAAATACCGTCCTTTGAAAAAATGAAAGCCTTCCCGGTAACTGAAAATGTCCGCTCTATAGGTTTAAGAGAATACAAAGACTGATGATTCCCGGAATGAACGCGAAGGTCGATACTCGTGGAATTCTCAAAATAAAATAAAGGGAGTTCGAAAAAGGCATACTCATCTATTTCATCCTGAGAAGAAAAATGAGGGTATAGTACTTTTGTTGTAACGATAAGATAAGGGAAATCTCCAATAAAAATATAATCCGTGAGTTGTGTTCCCGCCGGTTCATCTTCATCTATGACGATCTTCTGCATCTCCCGCAATCCTCTGCATGAATCACCGGAAATGGAAAAAGCACTCAGACTCTGACTCTCATAACGTTTCTGAGACAGGATAAAATATGATGATACCATTTCCCCGGCAAGTATTTTTTTCTTTTTATACATGAGATTCTTTATTTTTCCACCTCTGAACAAAACGGAAAAATTGTCACCTGCCAAAGCGACCTGTCCCTGCATATCCGCCGTACTTATCCGGTTATCAGGTGGAAATGAAGATTTTTTATCAAGGTGATTTCGTTTTCCGGCATTGCTTTTGTGTCCCGGCAGAGAAATTGATAAAGGACTTAACGCTATCAATATGTCTTTTATGTTACCATCGGTTTTTTTTGTAAGGATACGGTCTTTTTGCACAGAAACTGCATTGTGCCGCCACAAAGGGTGGTTCGGAAGTACATTTCTCAGGTCGCCTGAAAAATTTTCCTTTAGAGAAGAAACCTTTGACTCGGGTGATGACTGGTCTAATCCGGGTATCTCTTCAAATGAAGTGAAATTCACCGTATATTTTGCCATAATCATGTCAAGAAGTTCGGTAAAAGGCTTAAAATCAAAGGGTATCTTCACAACTTCTTCGATGTACATGCAATCAAAAAAGAATGTAAGAGAATAATTATTTTCTTCAAGCACCCTCCTGAGATCGCGTCTGTATTGATTAATAAGAGATGTGGAAAGTTGTAAAAAAGAGAATATTCCCGGGATGTCGGGATGAAGAGACCTTGCATTGTGAACATAAAACTGATTTTTTGAGCCGGGTGTTATTCCCACGGCATGATAGTCGTGAGCATTATAGCAGAGGAGTGCTTCGGATCTTGATACATCCGGGGGAAAAGGCATAATCACCGGAGATAGTTTCCCAAAGATATCGACCATTCCGGAACCCCAGGGATTAGTCCTCCCCCATTGACATTCTTTTTCAAGTTCGGAAATAGTAAGAAGGGGGTGTGCTCCACCGCTATACCCCATTGAAATCGGAATATCCTTATTGTTTTGAATTCTCGTTTTTATTTCAAGGATTAAATTATCAAGACTTCTCGTTTTTAATTCAAAAAAGGGGGAAGAAGGGAGATTCCAATGAACCGTAATCCGATTTCCCGCATCAAAATGAGTAGTTTCAAATTGGGAAAGCCAGGTCAAAAAACGATCTGTCTCCCTGCAAACGACTTCAACAGAAGGATGATTCCATCTCATCCCGATCCGGATATTCACCTCTTTCATCATTATGATTACTTTATTATCTGAATTAGAAAAGTTGTCAAGTGATGTGCGGTTAAATTCATAAAAAAGCCGAAACCTTGCATAAATTCAATAAAAATATGGGTATTCCTATTTACGGTAAAACTAATACTTTTTCATTGTTCAGACTTGACAATTTTTTAAAAAAAATGTTATGTATACAAATGCAAAGAGACGAAGGAATTTGTATCAGCAAAAAAACAAATTTCTTCGTTAAATAATCAATAAATTAATATCATACTAAAAAAATAGGAGGATGATATGCAACTAAAACCTATAGGTGAACATATCCTCGTTAAGATTCAAG
>JAFGRV010000625.1 GCA_016934975.1 Spirochaetales bacterium
GGAAAGTGCTCAGGGAAAATCCGGAATAGAATAAGGGTAAGTCATCTGAGATTTTTTTTACTTGACATTTGTATATGGGGAATATAAATTTACTTCAGGTCAAATTTGAACTAAGAGAGGGTTTTATTAGTGAATAAAGAAGAGAAAAGGAAACTAAGAAGATTTTATTATACTTTAGATGTTGAATTTGATATCAGTACCCATCAACAATGGATTGTATCATCGGCAAAAAATTTCAGTATGGAAGGTATGTGTTTACTCACAAAAGAGCATATTCCCATGAATTCTCTTCTTCTCATTAAATTCAATATTCCGGAATCGAACAAAATGATTCAGCTGACAGGTGAGGTTGTCTGGAATAGCGATCATATGATGAGTGGTGAACAATATTATGAAAACGGCATCAAATTTATTGAGATTATGAGTCAATATAAAGAACTCATAGAAGACTATTTAAAGGAAGCAACATTTTGAGGTTATACGAATTTTTTTTCCATATCCTGAAGAGTTGATATTATAGGTAACTTATTATATACTCTAAAGACTCTTACAAAAATACCCGGTGAGTACACTCACCACATAGTATTGGATTTTTGCACAAGGCAAAAGCTATATAACATTCTATTTCATCGACGGAGGGAAATGTTTTGGAAAGACGAAAATATACAAGAAAACTGATAAAATTGAACGTTGAATACGATATGAGTTCAGATCAGAAATGGCTTGAATCTGAAGCAAGAGATATCGGAGCAGGCGGTATCTGTCTTATTACTCCTTTTGAGATTTTTATCGGGAAATCATTCGATATTAAATTTTATATGCCGGAATTGAGCAAACCGATAAAGGTAATCGGTAAAGTAATGTGGAGTGAAAAGATTGATGAAGAAAAAAACTCGAAGTATTATAATGGTATTCAATTTGTCCGTATAGACAGCAGCGACAAGGCTTTAATTTTGAAGTATGTTGATAGTGCCACCTTTGAACAAAGGTAAAGGGATATACGTGATAGAGAATCATTTAATTTATATATTTTAATAGACGAATGAAAGCACATACTTGACATTATTTATAAAAAGCGATACATTCAGATTATTAAATACGGATAAATACCAGTGAACCTATGGTCATGAGTATTTGATAGATTTTTTACGCTCTTTGGAGCACTATGAAGTTTATCAATCTCCTTTTAGGAGGTTGATGAAATATAAAATTTCCCGGTTGTGTAATGGTAGCACTCTAGATTCTGGTTCTAGTTGTGGGGGTTCAAGTCCTCCCCGGGAAGATTTCTGCCGGCCCCTTCGTCTATCGGCTAGGACAGGAGATTCTCATTCTTCAAAGAGGGGTTCGATTCCCCTAGGGGCTAAAAACCGGATTACCTCCGGTTTTTTTTTGCATAAATGAATAAAATCGTATGCTTCCACTCCTGAACAGAATTGGTGAGTTGTTTATATAAAACGGAAAGTACCTGTGTATATTCCTTGTCTGAAAGCCGGGTGCGCAAACCTTGACCGTAAGATTCCGATTCTTTTTTTTCCGTATCCAGCCATCTTTTTAAATCCTTCTCCGTAATAACCCGCTCTTCCGAATAGGTTTTTATTTTGAGGGTTATAGTTACAAATCCGGCAGCCGTTAAAAATTCCTTTATATCTGCTTCTGTCCAGTTTACTAAAATATTTGATGGTGACTGATAAACAGATTCTTCTGCTTTTTTACATTTTTTGTATATCCCGGGGTCCAGGGAATCCTCCGGTATAAGGCTTAAAAGTTTTGTTGTTTTTGAGGGAATGATTTCAGCAAGAGAAAGCTCACCCTTTTTATCAAGGAGTGTATAATATTTTTCACATAAAGATTTCTTATCCGCCACTCGTGTCAGTGTATTTCTTCCGATTATTGCATCAAACTTTAATTCTTCCGGAATCTCCGGGTATGCGGACAGGTGAAAACTGCTTATCTCCCCGTGGAGAAGCACCGGCCTTTCTGCATCAGTGAAAAGTTCCGTATAATGAGTATGGAGTGTTACATGTTCCTTTTTATTCATAAGAGCATAGACACCCCCTTCCGGCACCTGCCGGAAAGCCTCCCAGAGGAGAAGTCCTCCTGTTTCCTGTGCAACTAAAACCCTGTCATGCCGTCGCAGGGAAATCCCGGAGAAAACCTCATGGCGTATATCTTCTATCATCTTCGATTGAGTCGCAGATACCCTTCGCAGCCATGCGTCACGGTTTTTATCCGGGGGAGAAAAAGTGAGAATCTCCGGCTGCTGTTCAATCATGATTGCGAGTTGGGCTTCCCGTTTTCTTAAAACCTCCTCTTTTATACGGGCTTCATATCCAAGGCTTCCTGGTTGATAAAAAATTCTTCCCTGAAGAGCAGATGGGAGATATTGCTGGGCAACCCAATGATCCCGATATGTATGAGGATATAAATATCCCCGGCCATGTCCAAAGGCCTGGCTGTCCCTGCTCGAATCCCTTAAATGATTCGGGACCTCCATTTCAGCTTCTTTCTCTATACTGTTCAGGGCATCAAAAAAACCGAAAATGGAATTTGATTTCGGACATGTGGAAAGATACAAGGCAGCGTGGGCAAGATGGAATCTTCCCTCGGGGAGTCCTATCTGTTCGAACGCGGCGGCGGCGGCTTGTGTTATAACGAGGGCATTGGGATCTGCCATTCCCACATCCTCACTGGCAAAAATAAGCATTCTCCGGAAAATGAAACGGGGTTCCTCTCCTGCATAGATCATCTTGGCCATCCAATAGAGTGCCGCATCGGGATCCGATCCCCGGAGGGATTTAATAAAAGCACTTATTGTATCAAAATGATAATCACCCTCTTTATCATAAAGAACAGCCTTTTTCTGAATACTTTGTTCCGCGATTTCAAGAGTAATCTGTATTAATTCTTCCGGGGGTGAAGGGAAATTATCCGGTGTTGTCTCTACCGCGAGTTCCAGGGCATTAAGAAGGCTCCGTGCATCACCATTTGCAACATGAACAAGATGCTCCAGGGCATTTTTATCAATTTTAATATTATAGTTGCCATATCCCCGTTCTTTATTTGTAAGTGCAAAGGATGCGATGGAAAAAAGATTTTCATCCGTTAATGGAGTCAGCTGAAAAATCCTGCTTCTCGAAACCAGAGCCCTGTTAACCTCAAAATAAGGATTTTCAATTGTCGCCCCGATAAGAACCACTGTCCCATTTTCCACCCACGGCAGAAGGGCATCCTGCTGTGATTTATTCCATCTGTGAACCTCGTCCACAAACATAATCGTTTTTTGATTGTAGAGGTTCATCTGTTCCTGGGCTTTTTCCACGGTCTCCCGGATTTGTTTTACCCCGCTTAAAACGGCGTTTATAGTAATAAAATGGCTTTTTGTCGTATTCGCGATTACTCTCGCCAGGGTTGTTTTTCCCGTTCCAGGGGGGCCATAGAGAATAATCGAGGTGAGCTGATCCGCCCTGATCGCCCGCCGTAAAAGTCTCCCCGGTCCGATAATATGTTCCTGGCCGATATATTCGTCGAGAGTTAGAGGTCTCATCCGTGACGCAAGGGGTTCATATTTATTGTTCGTTGATGATGAAAAAAGTTCCATAGGCCGATTATAGCAGAGACAATTGTCTTACTCCAGAGGAAATGACAGGTTTCTACTGTGTCCGGCGGCAAGGTTCCTTCGACACTCATTGACGGAAATCGATCTTTTCATCTTTCACATTTTTTTTTGATGTTGCGTGTAGTACTTGACTTTAGCTGTAGTATTAAATATGGTTACTGCTGTAAAAGTTTATTATTTTTATTTAAAATTGAACTCATAAATATGGAACGTGCGCTAAAACAGTTAACAACAGGATAAAGAA
>JAFGRV010000626.1 GCA_016934975.1 Spirochaetales bacterium
CCCGAACCAACACCCGAACCAACACCCGAACCAACACCCGAACCAACTCCGACAATGTATCCTGAATGGAATTTATTGATAGCATCAGGAATTGGCGACTGTTATGATCTTGAGAAGGACTCAAATAACAATTATATTGTAGCAGGGTCTACATCCTCCTATGGTGGCGGGTATATGAATGCATGGCTTGTAACGTTAAATAGAGGCGGAACAATTCTGGCAGATAAAACATTCGGAGGACCTGACCGTGAAGAGTGCTATTCAATAAAACTAACAGATGATAATGGATTTATCCTTTGCGGAAGTACAAGTTCCTTTGGGCGGAATGGAGGAGAAGGTCTTTATGGGGACGGCTGGGCGGTGAAACTGGATAGTAACCTGAATATATCCTGGGCAAAAGCGTACGGCAAAGCGAATGCCTTTGAAGATTTTAATGATGTCATAGTTCTTTCTGACGGATATCTGTTCATAGGTACTACCGAGGCTGATGATGACGAAAGAGACATCTGGGTTGTCCGGTCATCATCGGACGGATCAATTATCTGGCAGAACTCCTATGGTACGGCTGGTTATAACTACCGGGAGATTGGGACCTGCGGGGCGGAAGCATCAGACGGCTATATAATAGGTGGATACATTGTTGATTCCTCCGATTTCTCTGATTCCTGGGTACTCAAGGTATCAAAGACAGATGGTGCCATCCTCTGGCAAAATAGATATTATAAATATAGTGCGGATGCCGCAGAGATACATGCATTAACAATTACAGGAAGCGATATTATAGCAGCAGGGACTGATGGATATGATTGCTCTCTCTACAAGATAAGTGTGGCAAACGGAAATCTTACATGGCCTTCGGGGAATCTCTATTACTATTCTTCTCCATCACTCTTTCTGGAATACTGTTATGATTTTGATTCAACATCAACCGGCGGATATGTACTCACCGGATATTCTTCCATGGATTCAAATGTTGAGTACTGGGTTATGAATATTGATTCTGTCGGAAATCCGCTTTGGGGATATACCTATGGGACCGAAGAATGGGATGAAGCATATGGAATCATCACTACTGATGATGGTGGGTATATAATAGCAGGCAATAAAGGTAATAATGATTTCTGGATTGTGAGTACGGATGAAAATGGTAATTGTGAAGATCTTGATAATGAGATCACCTTTAACAGGTCCTCCACATCTGCCAATGTTGTATCCACATCGGTTTTTGCCAATGATACATCAGCCGAAGCTTTAGCCACAACAATACTGCCGGGAGAAATAACTGTTTCCGGGAATAATCTTTAATAGAAACGCCCGGCGTCCTTATCGTCATCAATTGTGTTCTCTTTTATGATGTCTCTGACGTTTTTTCTATCCACATATTTCAATAAACTGTTGCAAACTCTTTTGGTTTTTTATATATTGTAGTTCACCTGTCGTTTAGTGAATATACAAGAAAATTATAAGCTTAAAGGAGTACATTCTGTCTGATATAAATGCAAAAGAAATTGAAGGAATGTTCCAAGGTCCTGTATTGCCTGTAACATTACGCCTGGGTATTCCTATTTTAATAGGACAATTGTTCGGTTTTCTCTATAATTTTGTCGATACCTATTTTATCGCCCAGATTGATAAAACATCTACAGCCCTTATCAGTGGTACCGCGATTATTTTCCCCCTCTATTTTTTATTCTTAGCCCTTGGTAATGGTCTTATCATAGGGATAAGCACCATGGTCGCCCGGGGAATCGGTGAAAAAAATAACGAGGTTCTATTGAAAAGTTCCAGCTCGGGACTTCTCCTCTCTGTTATCATATCAGCCATTACCCTTGTTATGGGTTATCTTTTTCTTGATAAAATAATTGTAACTCTTGCAGGAGATAAACTCTCTCAGGAAGCGATCGGGTATGGCATTCAATATTTTTCCTACATTCTTCCCGGTTTGGGAATTATGCTTATCGGCTATGTCTTTATTGGAATTCTTCAGGGTGAAGGTCTTACGAAGCATATTGCAGTTGCCATGAGTCTCTCTACAATTTTAAACATTATTCTCGATCCCATTTTTATATTCGTATTGAAAATGGGTGTGCCGGGGGCAGCTCTTGCCACGACAATTTCCATAGCCACAACATCAATCTATGTGATCGCTGTTTTTGTAACAAAACAGTCATCTATTCCTATGAATCTGAATATTTTTAAGGCAAATAAAAAACTTGTCGGTGAAATTTTGCGAATCGGGGCACCCCAGGCTTTAAGTATGGTCTCTGTTTCTCTCGCTTTTATTGTGCTGAATAATCTTGTGAGTTCAATCGGTGAGGTAGAGATGAACGCCTGGGGACTTTGCGGACGTATCGACCAGATTGTATTGATTCCTGCTTTTTCCATATCAGGAGCACACAGCACTATGGTGGGACAGAATTACGGAAGACAACTCACCGGCCGGATAAAGGAAATTTATACGAAAAATGTTTTCTATGCCGGGATTGCAACTCTTTTTTTAGCTGTTTTATATATTATCCTCGCACCCTTTATTTTTTCTCTCTTTTCCGATGTGCCCGAAGTGATCGCGGGAAGTGTTAAACAAATCCGCATTCTTGCTCTCTCTTTTTTCGGCATTACCGTAGCAATCCTTTCAGGCGGAACATTTCAGGGAATAGGGAAGCCGATCCCCGCTCTTATTCTCCCGCTCATTCGTTTCGGTCTATTTGCCCTTCCTCTTTCTTATCTTTTTATTAATATATTTCATATGAGTGTCGAGGGGATTTTTTACAGTATGTTTCTCGGGAATATTACCGGTGCAGTTATTTCATATTTATGGACAAAGTTTCAACTTTCGAATGTAAAATTCCGGGCAGTGATAACAGAAGCGGCATAGATCGTATTATACATTGTTTTTTCCCGCCCCCCCCGTTTTTTTTAAATTCACTATCGCAAAGGCATAGCCGGAGCAAAAAATATGAAAGAGAGAATTATGATTCCCCCGGTGATGTGTTGATACGGCGGCGTTATTCATGCATACTCCAATAGTCGCTTTAGTCTTTATCTTTTTAGTAAGGAGAACCTGGAGGATGGAACGAAAAGATTTTGAGTATGATGTATTTTTATCTTATTCAAAACATGATGCGGAAATCGTATCCGGATTAGCACAGCGGCTGCGGGACGACGGTATTAACATCTGGATCGATAGAATGATTAGTCCCGGTGAATTTATCCCCGAGAAAATCGAACAAGCCCTCGCCCAATCAAATATATTAATCCTCTGTTTGTCTCCCTTTTTTCTTAAGTCCGAGTGGACATCCTTTGAGCGGAATTCCAGGGTATTCATTGATCCCACAAACAAAAACAGACGTTTTTTGCCGCTTCTTCTGGAAGAATGTACTCTTCCGGATACGTTAAAATCATTTAAGTTCATAGATTTTACAACAGAGCGTGAGCAGGGGTACACGGAATTACTTTCAACCCTCTATTCCCTTCTTGGAATTGATTCTCTTCGTACAAGCCTTAACTTCTCTTCGGAAATCTTTACCGTGATGGAAAAAGTCGCGAATAAAATATCTCAACTCTCTTTGAAAGTTGAGGAGATTAATTCCAAAGTGAATACAATACAGGAAAGGATCAATAAGATTGATGAAAATAACATGCGTGAGACATTGGAAATCCTGGATAATAAGATTGATTATGTGGAACGAATCGCGATTTTACAGAATTATGAAATACCGAATAAACTTGATTTTAAGACCTTGAAGGATATATCGGATCAATTGGAGGGTAAAAGGATTTTAGTAAAACTGGACATCGATATCCCTCTCTCGGATGACGGGGAAAATCCCACATTCCACCCCAAATACGGGCGGGCGTGTAAAACATTATCGTTTTTATTGGACCAAAAGTGCATCATTATTCTTCTCGTTACCCAGGGACTTTCCGGGGTTGATTTTTTTGAAAAAGCGATTTTAGGCGGACTTACTATTCATGCTCAACGTCTGGAAACATTACTCAAGGTAGAAAAACCGATTATAATCCTCGATAGCCTGCAGAAACTTACAACCTATATACCTGAAGCGCAGAACAGAGACATATTTATGCTCCCTAATTTACTTGATATATCCGGAAAAGAGGTTTTAGTCACCAAGAGTCTCAACAGAAAAATATCAAAAATTGAAATTTATAATAATGAAATGGTAAAATTATTAAAACCTCATTATGATATTTTTGTTCTCGATGATTTTCGTTCCACAATTAAACCCCTTCCCTCTAATACCGGATTGGCCTATCAAAAAGAATCCGTTATCGGCAAGGGGCTTGAATCCGATATTTCCTGTCTGGAACATCTTATTAAGAAATGTATCGATTTCGGAAAGAAAAAATCCCAGTACCGGGTCTGTATCTGCGGAAGTTCCCGCCCAAGCGATGTCCTTATTATAGAAGCCTTGCTTAATGCGCGGTTGTTCGATAAAATTCTGTTGGGCCCTATTCCATCACTCGTTTTATACCAGGCACGGGAATTAAAGGTTAACCAGCAAATCCGGAATGAATTGTCCCTTCTTGCCGAATATAATGATGAAGATATAGAAGATTTGGTATATAAAACCGGAAAAATCCTCCTTAACTCTTATGAAAAACAGATAGTGTTACCTGTCGATTATATAGTAGAAAAAGGAAATAACATCATGACTCTTCTTGTGGGAGATTTACTGGATAATAAACTCCATATCCGCGGAATAGGTGAAAAGACAGTAGCTTTATATGAAGACATTATTAATGATGCTTGTCTCGTGTTTCATTTCGGTATGCTCGGTAATGCAAAGGAACCCTTTATAAAGTGTACGGAAAAAATAATTGATTCTTACGCCAGGACAAGATGTGAAACCTTTATGGCAGGCGATCACATCGCAGGAATCGCGCAGAAAATAGGTGTTGCAGATAAAATCGATCATTTTATTACCGGGGCAAAAACCACAAGTTTTTATATTACCGGGAGACAATTGCCGGGATTTGAATTATTCGTCAAATAAGACAACCCCTGACGGGCCCTTTAGAAATCAATATTGAATTCTTTTCCTATTGCTTTAAGCAAACTCATATCTTTAATATCAAAATTCCTGATATCCCCGGGCTTTATCCATTGATAATGACTATGCTCATTACTGAGCCGGATCATACCACCATCAAATTTGCAGACATAGTTCTGAACACGCACCCACTTATTATCCAATGGACGGAAGAATTTCCATTTTCCCGATTTCTTTATAATGTGAACACTGACATTCAATTCTTCT
Source organism: Spirochaetales bacterium (assembly GCA_016934975.1). Lineage (GTDB taxonomy): Bacteria > Spirochaetota > Spirochaetia > SZUA-6 > JAFGRV01 > JAFGRV01. Next base: position 5,280 of record JAFGRV010000626.1, read on the forward strand.
TTTATTTCCCGTACTAATGTATCGATTTCACTTTCATCATCCTTTTTTAATCCCCCCGGCAAATCCCAGACAGGATGCTGGTGTGAAGCGGGATTTTGATTGACTATCAGCATATTTGAATCTTTATCGAGTATTATACCTTTAATTGCATATTGTGATAATTTTGTCATGAGATATTTTTATTCCGTCTCTCTTCACCGGCATTCTATCGACTATTTTTTTAATATTCAAGAGGTTGTGCGTGGAATCCGGAGATTATCGATGTCTCTACCGATAAATATGTTAAAAAGAAAAGAAACACTATTATCATATGGGTGTCTTTCATAATTTCTTATAGTACAAAGATTTAATAAAATCATTCATCTCCATGTACTCATGGAGACTTCATGTACTCATGGAGACTCCATGTACTCATGGAGACTCCATTGGGTATAGAATCCTCTAAAAACAATAATTTTTTGAGGTCCCCTTATTTTATATAACGGTTTTATAGTGAGTGAAGCTCAATGGCGTCATCCCAGATATTATTGAATGTTTGAATAAATTTTTTATACAGATGCGGGGCATTCTCCATTGTAAAAATACAACTCGGTCTGTCATTTTGTGATACACCATTTATGAGGGCTTCTGCTTTTATGATTCCGTTATCTCTGTCCTTATCGACTAATACCATGGTAATTGTGGGAATGGTTCTATATAATTTTATTGATATTCTTTGTTGTATTTCTCTTTTTTCTTTTGATATCTTATGTTTCAGATTGTCAATATTACCTTTTAAAAAGTTATACAATCCGTAAAAATCATTTACTTTGCCAATTTCATCTACCCAGGGTAATTTGTTTTTATTGTTATCATAAGGACACATCATTAATAGTTTTATGGTGCAGCCCTTTTCCGCACAATTAATAAAGTCTTCATATCTGTCATCTAATACCTTAAGCTGTACGCCAAGAATCGCTATTTCCCGGTGTTGTCCCGACTGTAATGCGGAAGATAAAAATGTAACGACATGTGCATCCCGTTTTAAGAAAAATTTAAATTCGCTGCTCTCATCTTGCTGCACATGTCTGGATTGCTTGTTTTTAATTCGCTCGAAAAGCTTTGTCGTAATAAAAGTATCATATGGTGTGGCCATCAGTTTATACTTTGTTTTGGAATTTTCCGCGTATTTTAAAGCCTCTATTAAATTTTTATTATTCATATCTTTATAATCATAGTATAGTTCGTATACTTCCGCTAATCCCCATTGGGCATGGGCGATCTCATCTGTTTTTTTGATTGTTTCCGCGATTTTCAGGCTTTCCAGATAATTTTTATAAGCCATATCTAATATTTTCAAGGCTTCTTTTATTCTGTTATTTTTTAAAAAGGAAATACATTCTGATTTTCTTATATTCCCCATATTGCCATACGCTTTTGCTATACCCCGCAATCCTTTTTGTTCTTTATGACTATTATTATATTCCGTATACCTATCGATACCTTTTTGACTTTCTTCGATCGCTTTTTTATACATTTTTTTCATGATATCCATATATGAGGTCTGATTGTATTCATAGATAAGACGATTGTACTTTCTTCCCCAAAGCCAATATAATCTTCCAAAATCAAGATATAAATCCCCGATAGCTAATAATTCTTCACTATCGTCTTTTATCAGGTTTTCCCATATGTTTAAGCTTTGTTTATATAGCTTTTCACACCCTTCCTTAAAGAAATACTCCCATCCATAGTTATTCTCCTGTATTTCATATTCTGCTTTTAAGAGGGCGATTTTCCCAAGATGTCGTGTTGCCTGGGCTATTCCTTTGTCATGTTGTAATGATTTGTAAAGATCAAGACCGGCTTGTACATATGTTTTTGCCTTTTGTAAATCCTCAAATCTCAGATAAATGAAGCCGATATCTCTGACAAGAATATCTGCTTGTAATAAATTGTTTTTGGTCTTTTCGGCGGCATCTAACATAATCTGATTGACAAGCAGCCTGTCCTCCCAGTATCCTGCTTTCCATAAGAATTGGTTGATATGGTCTCTAAATCGCAAAATCAATTCCCATTCCTGATTTTCCTGGCTGATTTTTATTGCGGCAATAAGGTTCGTTCTTTCGAACTCGAGTAAAGTATGTAAGGATGATGCTTCCCTATTTTCCTGTAAAAAATTTAAATAATAGGCGATAAATCGAAAGTTAATGGCCTTTTTTAAATCGGAATAATCTGTTGAATTCAACTGGCTTTTACATACTTTTTGAGTGAGCGGGTGGATTGTGTAAATATAAATATCATACTTTTCCAAATAATTTCTATTAAAGAGCGACATTTTAATTAATGTCGGTATTGTTGTATTATTATGAACATCGGCAATTTCTTTTAATGCTTTTTCTCCGGCATATTCCGGGAATAAAGTCATGGTTAATAATATCTTTTTATCTTCTTCTGTTAATGATTCCCATAAATCACTGAAGAAAATATCGTAAATCTCGTCTGTCGTATCGGTCTGTGCCGAGATTTGATCCAGCTTTCGTGCAAATGCATCAAGAGTTATATAAGACAATTTGCTGATACACATTTCCAACAAAATAGGTATGCCGTAACAGAGATCATATATTTGTTCGATTTTGTTTACTATATTTGATCTTTCATGAGGAGAAAAGCTTAAGGCTTCTATTTTTTTTTCTATTAATTGGGTTGCGGCTTCGATATCGATTTTTTCAATTATTAAAATATTTCTATCTATTATACAATCAAGCTGTTTTGTCAGTTCCCTTGTTGTAATTAAGACCCGGATTTTATTCTGTCTGGACCACGGCAATCGCATAATAAAATCGCAAAGTGTTTTTTCCTGATCGCCCATTTTTTTTATGCATTCAAAATTATCAAAAATAATTAAAATCTGCATTTCCGATATAGCCGTAAATATTTTATTTATTTTTTTATGAATATCTATCTCGTTTGTAAGACTGGTATTTGCCTTAAAAATAAATTCAAAAGAATTGAATATTGTATGCAATTCCAGTTCATCATTCCGGAATTGATTTAAATCTATCCATACAATATAATCGAAGGCTTTTTTTTCTTTCTGCTCATATGCAACTTTCTTGGCGATAGTGCTTTTACCAATCCCCCCAAACCCCCGGAGTATTATTACTTTGCAGTCATCGGAAGAGAGTAAAGAATCTATCCGGTTAAGATATTCATTTCTACCGAAAATGTGAATTGGTTCGGGAGTCATGTATATATTGGTATTTTGTATTTCACGGTTGCGGGTTTTTTTTTGAGAGGATTCAGCCGCTATTTCGATTATATCCTCTTTTAATGTATCGAAAATCTTTTCTCTTTCATTTTCATCATATTCAATTATCGCTTTCCTGCCCCCATCGGGACACACTTTTGTTCCCCCGACGAGGTCTACACCTTTCCAGTCGCAGGGTTCAAGAAGAACGGGGATAATCGTGATATCACCAATCCTTTGTCGTATTAATGGAAATTCAATAGTTGTCACATAGGTTGTCTCAAATAGTGATGAGGAAAGAAAAATGATGATTATATCTGATTTGTTTATAAATTCTTCAATCGTCTTATTAATTTTCGTGCCGACCCTGATGCCATCATCAAATAAAGGTTTAATACCCGGGATGCCTGTGAGCCTGTCGGATACCTTTCTCCGCCATTCCAGATCTTTCCCACTATAGCAGTGAAAAATATTTACCATATCTCTCTCCTGTATTATGATGATTGAAATAGTTCCTCTAACACCGAAAAAGTTCCTGCGGGAACAAGGTGCTTCAATATACTTTCTTTGCGGAGAATATGTTCCCTGATTTCCGTACCGCTTGTTATTCTCTCACCCTCTATGACCTTGACAGCAAATCCATACTCTTTAAAAACCTTCATTTTTTCGTTATCCCAGGGGTCCAATACGCGGATAATCTGGGTGATCGTATTGTCCGGTACATAATACTTCCACAATCCGGGCTTATTAATGGGAAAAGGAATAATCGAAATACGCGGGTAATCTGCTGCAATCTGTTTGTTCAGTAGAATTGATCTCTTAATCATCAGCATCCTGTTATAGTAGTTGAAAGGATTGGCATCCTCGCGGTGTCTGTGTGAATCGGACCCCACTTCTTCGATTGTTCCGGGATCGGGATTGGTGATACCGATTATTAATTCTTCAGATAGCTGTAATGCCTGTTTCATATAATCAAAGTGTCCATTATGAAAGGGTTGAAACCGTCCGTGAATCATGCCTCGTTTAATCATTAAAAAATCCCCTGTTCGATACGTTATAAATCCATATTCATATCACCGACATAAATATGCCAGTGGAGGTGTTTCGAATTCTGAACATTTCCCGTATTGGTTGTAAGCCGGCATCCGCCGTAATCCTGTTCTGTTTTTATCACTACTTTTTGCAGAATATCCATCATCTCCGGAATCATATCCTTGTGGTTTAAAATTAATTCACTTAAATTTAAAACATGAAACTTTGGGATCACAATAATATGAACCGCCCAGGCGGGCTTTGTATGATGATACGCGAGAAAATTCTCCGTTTCCAGGACCTTATTTATTTTTACTTTGCCTTTTAATATTACATCACAATAAAAATCATTTTCCATGAATACTCCGTGTTCTAGGTGATTATAAGATTTTTATCCGTAAAGTCGTCCACATAACCGATAATTGCCGCCCTTTTTAAATCCCGTGAGTGCAAATCCCGGATACAATCTTCCGCCTCTGCCTTTGGGAGGGAAACCAGCAATCCTCCGTTTGTCTGGGGATCTGCCATTACTTTCATAAATGACTCGTCGATTACAGCCGTGATTTTTGTATATTCTTTTACACCATCCAGGTTGGCACTGGTAATACTGGTTTTGATGCCTTTTTTATACATGTCGACGGATTGCTTAAACACCGGGACAGAGGTGTGATTCACAATAAAAGTTTTATTCGCTGCACTCGCCATTTCGTACATATGTCCGAGTAATCCGAAACCGGTAATATCCGTTGCCCCGTGGATAGTATAATGTGTAAAAACCTCGTACGCGGATTTGTTTAATAACACCGCAGATTGAATACATTCCTCTATATCTTTTTCTTCGAGTACATTCATTTTTCGTGCGCTGAATAAAACTCCCGCCCCGACGGGTTTTGTCAGAATTAATACATCCTTTGATTCGGCTCCGTCGTTTTTCCATATTTTGTCCGGATCGATAATTCCATTCACCGCTAACCCGTAAACCGGCTGCCCGTTTTTTATGGTATGTCCCCCGATGAACTGGATGCCCGCCTCGGCGATTTTACTCATTGCCCCTTTAAAAATCTCTTCGATTATGTTTTTGTCCAATTCTTCGGGAAATCCCGCGATATTCAGGCATGTTATCGGCCGGGCGCCCATGGCATAGATATCGCTTATGGAATTCGCCGCGGCAATCTGGCCGAAAACATAACCGTCATTCACCATCGGTGTATTGATGTCCACAGTTGATACAATTGCCATGTGCGTCGATACCTTGTAGACTCCGGCATCATCATGTGTATTGAACCCGACTAATACATCCCGGTGAGACGGATGAGGAAGTTTCTTTAGTATGCTTTGTAACTCTCCGGAATTTAGCTTCGCGGCACAACCGCAGAATGTTGAAAAGTGAAAAAGGCCATTTTTCATAGATAACATGAATATAGTACAAGGTTTTGTTTATGTCAAATATTTTATTTTCATGGTAGCATGTCTTCTGTTTTTTAAAATCAATGTATCAGAATTGATGCGTTTCTTTGATTTTAATCAAAAGCCGCGGATGATATGGAAAAAGAATATCTACCGGCTTTGTGCAGACTTGCCATGACAGTTTTCTTGGGGTAATTATGCTTTATGTCAGAGCTAAGCTTATTTATTTATTCTAATATGTTTCATATAGACATCACCGTCATCC
>JAFGRV010000627.1 GCA_016934975.1 Spirochaetales bacterium
CGTGGCCTCTTGCACAATTCAATACTTGTGGAATTGAATTCTGCCATCGGCTTCCGAAGTATTTTTATTTCTTTACATGAAAGGGAATTAAAAATACTTCACCTTTGCTCATGCAGGTTCTTGCCTGTAAAGTGGCGAGGGTACTCACCTTCAAGGGTACTCACCTTCAAGGGTACTCACCTTCGAGGGTACTCTCGCCACTTTACAGAAACCTCTCTTTAGAAAGTAATATGAACCTTAATCGTTCCTCTTATCCCCGGTGAAACAAAGGGACCTCTTATTATTCTTCCGTCCTCTATAAGAGGAGATAAAAGATCGGATCCTTCACCGATAATTCTTATATTATCCGATATTTTGAAAAAGAGAGCAACATCCAGGAGAGGTAATTCCACTTCTTTTTCAAAATCCGTAGTAAAAATCAAGGAAAAACTTCCGCCGAACTTCCCATCTTCCCGGGCGGAGATTCCCTCGCAGCCGGCTTCCAGCCAGGCCTCGGGGTCTTCCATGAATAAAACATTCCCTTTTGTCGTAAGGTTAAGATCAAGCCACCCGGTAAGATGTATTCCCAGGCCAAGTTCACCCGTCGCTTTAAGAACATTTTCCTCTTCCACCAGGGTAAATAACCCGGTTGATAGTTCAGGTGTGAGATCATCGCCATACCCGAGGAGAAGTGAATTGGCAGAGATTCCGCATCCCAAAGAGAGTATAAAATTATTATCAATATTGAACTTTACACTTCCGTCGCCAAACCATCCGTGATTATCGGGATAACCCCGGAAATCTCCGGTAAAATTATCAACAAATCCGACATACTCAAATTCCCGCCACACAGTAAAAAGATCATAGGTTTCCCGTTTATATCCCCCGGAAAGCCGGAAAGAAAAAGCATCTGCCGGATTCGCCGTAAGATTCAGAGTAAATGGAACAAACCAGAGATCCTGACTCGCATAAAAATAACCCACCTCCCCGTTCACAATAAAAGTAAGGGGAAGCTCAAAACCAAAATAAGCCCTGGCGAGAATTCTATGAAGGTCATAAGCCGCATCTCCCGGAAGGTTTCTATAGGTATATTCGGATTCGATTCCCAGGGTAATAGAATCCTTGTTATATTCACCCCCGAGAGTCGCTTTGGCCACAATTTCCAGAGGCGGATATGAAGCATCAATCTCCGGAACCGATGCGCCGGTAAGACTCATGGAGGTAAAGGAACCGCCGATCCCGGCGGAAAGGGTAAACACATCAACAGGTTTTACGGAAAACAAGGCTGTCCCGTCGATAAAGCGGGAAATATTGCTAAAATAATTCCCCTGTCCCTGCAATCCATTTTCCTTCTCAAAATAATTTCCCGAGATCTCTGTTTCCAGTATCCCGTGTTCTCCCTGAAGAGATGCCTCCAGGGAATCTTCCCGGAGATTGTACCCGGTTCCCGCATCATGGAAAGCAAATCCGTCGAGCATCTCATGTGAAAAGAGAAGTTTGTACCTGGGACTTTTCCCCAGTTTGTAAAATGAAATTTGACTCAATATATTATTCACCGATCCCGCGCCGAGAATCGCTTCCGCGATAAATGATGAATCCCCGGGGGGTTTCGAAATATCCTGATCCGGGTAAGCGACCCCGGGAACCGGGTCTTTTACTTCCATGATATCTTCTTCGGGGAGAGGAACTTTTCTTTCCGGCGGAAGAAGTTCGGCCTCCCCGGGAAGTACGGCCTCGATGGTCTCGATACTCAAATCTTCTATTTCAAGGATCACCGACGGAAGGACAATATCCGGGTCTGCCGGTTCCGCGTCCGCGGCTTGCTCTTCTTCCGCCCAACAGAGGTAATAGGGAAAGATAAACAACTGAAATAAACATAAAAGTATGACGATAGTTCTCATTCCATTCCCTCCAGCAAACGCCTGCCCTCTACAGCCCAATGGGATTGAGGGAAATTCTTCTCCAACCTCTCGACGAGTCCCCGTACTTCATTATTTTTTCCGGCGTATTTCATCATTTCAGCCGCCTTATATATTGCAAATGCCATTAAATCTTTATTTTTCGGATTTATTAACGCGGCTTTTAAAAACTCATTACCAGCCTTGACAAAATCCTCCTTGAGTGAAAAATATTCTCCAATAAGAAACTGAGCCCGGGACGCGGTATCAGGATCTTCGGTTTTTTCTATCACCTGGAGCAATAGTTTGTATGCCAGCTCAAGTTTTTTCCTGCCTTCTTCGTACAAATACAATTTTGCCAGGGCGATTAATGCTTCACGGCCATCACGGGTCTGTGCTCCCTTATTCCGGTCGATGATGACGGTGAGTTCGGCCTCCCTGGTGCTTAATCCGAGAATCAGATACCGTAATTCCTCTGCACTCGCCTCTGCATTAACAGCCGAGGCTTCGCGGCCATAGGTGGTGATAAGTTCGGAATAAAGTGAAAGTGCTTTGGAATACTCACCGCTTTCTTTATAGACATCCGCTGTCTTCTTTAAGGCATTCGGCCGGTAGGCGCTCGTTTTATAATCCTGAATTATTTTTTCCCATAAAAGAACAGCCCCGAATTTCTCATCCAGATAATAAGCACTCAAGCCTCCCCAATACAAGGCTGCATCATTCAGGGGTCCTTCAGGAAATTTCAGGCGGTATTCATAAAATGCATCCCGGGCCTTTTCATATAATTTCCCGGAAAAATATATCTCCCCCCGCCGGTACAGGGCATCTTCACGCAACGTACTTTTGGGGTAGGCTTCCGAGAGGGTAAGATACGCAGATGCCGCTTCTTCATTTTCCCCCTGCTGTGAAAGGATCGCCGCGTATTCATACAAAGCATCATCGGCAAAAGAAGACTTCTGCATTTTATTAAAAATAAACTTAAAAATATCTTTTGCCTCATCAAGGTTCCCCAGATTATAGAAACTCTTGGCTTTAAAAAAGAGGGCTTTTACCTTTAATGAATCTTCGGGATTTTTATCCGAGAGGGTGGAAAAATAAACAATTGCCTGGTCATAATTCCCGGCGCTATAGTGGCACCACCCGGCAAAATAAAGCGCCTTTGTATCCAGTTCATGACCGGAATAATTTTTTATGAGCTGTGAAAAAAAAGCTGCTGCTTCGATAAATTTCCCGAGACGGTACAAAGCCCATCCCTGGTAAAATAAAGAATAGGGGACAATTTGTGAAAGGCCGGCGGGTTTCGCCTCCTTTTCTTGTACCAGGGAGAGTGTCTGTGCAGCATCCTTATATTCTTTTTTTACAATATAAGAAAGACCCAGAAAATACCGTGAAAGAATATAGGAATAGGAATCTTTGGATTTTAAAGCGGTAATTTTCCGGTCCATATCCTGGATCTCCAGGATAACTGCATTATAATTCTTCCGGATAAAATAAACTTTAAGGAGATCCACCCGTCCACGGAGATCATCGGGATACAAGGCAATGTATTGTTTTAAGGCTGATAATGTCGCATCGGAATCTTTTCGTTTTTTATAGAGAAGGATTTGCAGCTTCAGTAATTCCTGATGATAAGGACCGGCGGAATACGTCTTTAAAACCTCGTTTGTGAGTTCCAGGGCTTTTTCCAATTCACCCTGGCGGTAAAGAGCATACGCATTATAGTATTGCGCATCAATTTTCCGGGGATCTTCCGGATTTGCACCTCTATACGTTTCATAGTATTCCACTGCCCGGGGATAGTCACCGAGCATTAACGCGATATCTCCCAATCTGAAAATGATCTCATTAAGATAACCGGTTTCTTTAGAATTATTATTTTCTTTACTAAAATTTAAAAGTATCTCCTCTGCTTTTTTATACTTTTTTTGTTGAATATAAATCTCCGAAAGATACAGAGGGATTGATTTCTTTATCTCCTTATTTTTTCGCGAATTCATGAGCTTGGTAAAAAAATCTTCCGCAACCTCAAGATTACCTCGCTTATAATTCTCTATACCAATCTGCACCCAGAAATCTTCGAGTATGTCACCTGAGCCTGAAAAAGCCTCTTCCGCTTTCCTCAGAAGATTTTCCATTTCCGTGAAATCTTCCTCCTGCTGTGCCGCGATAAAAAGCCTTCGATACGCAACAGAGGCAATTTCCGGAGGAGAGGTTAAAAGCTGTTTATATATTACTTTTGCTTCATCGATCCGGTTCAATCCCCAGAGCGCTTCTGCCTGGTAATATAAAAGCTTTGCTTTTTCCGGGTCGGGGAAATCGGCGAGATCATAGCTTTTCGTCAGAAACAGAACCTCTTCATAGTTTGCCTCTTTTAGATATGCAAAGGTAAGAAGAACAGAGGCTGATGATGAAAAGGATTTGTCTTTGGTATTTGCAAGCAAGGTTTGAAGGGTATTCACCCCATCAACATAATTGCTTAGAAAAATCTCCGAAAGTCCTTTATAAAAAAGAGCCGTGGAAACGCTCTCTCCTTCCGGGGTGTTTTTTAAAAAAAGTTCGAGACTATTGACCGCTTCACCATAATCTTTCAGGTGATAAAAAATCAACCCTGCCCAGAATTGGATATAATCGAGATAACGGGTAGACCGGTAGCGGGTCTCGATCCGTTTTAACAGGCTTAACGCATCCTCGTATTGCGCAAGTCTGTAGAGGCAGACAGCCCTCCGGTATTGGACATCGGGAATAAGACCGGAGAGCGGATAGGTTTTTACGAATTCATCATAGGTTTCCAAAGCAACAGCGTAATTTTTAGCATAGTACCTGCTCTCTGCCAGTGAAAAGAGTTCCTTTTCCGCGGGAGCAGCAGAGACTTCTCCTAACATGAGAAACAACATTATAAGAAGCACTATTATTTTTTTCATACAATACAAAACATATCGCAGAAATCCTATTATATCAATCGGGATTCTTTAACATTTTTTGTATCTATTCAGATTCGGAAATGGAACCGCAAATTCACGCAGATGAACGCAAATAAGAAAAACAGTATAGATCCTCCTCTACCCTCGCTTAATCCTCATATTTGCGTGTATTTGTGTGCATCTGCGGTTTTAAAAAACCTGAACAGTAACCATTTTTTTAAGCTTAGGCGGAACTACAGATGTGGGATTCGATTTATGACGATATAAACTCTTTCAAAGGCTTTTAATCAGGTAAGGCCGATCCACTTTTCCACATTGGGCATCTTAAAATCCATAAATGCATCGAGCAAGGTTTCCGGGCTCTCTTCGGACAAAACCATTGTTCTATGTTCCGGTTTGACAAATCCCTCACGTGTCGCGTAATCGAGAAAATCACTTAATTTATCATAATACCCGCAGGTATTTAAAAACCCGAAAGGCTTGGCATGCAATCCCAATTGAGCCCAGGTCATGATCTCGAGAATTTCCTCGAAAGTACCGATTCCCCCGGGCAGGGCGATAAATGCATCGGACAACTCGAACATCTTCATCTTCCGTTCATGCATATCTTTTACCACATAAAGATGGGACAGCGATGTATGCCCTACTTTCTGCTGCAAATATTCCGTAATCACCCCGGACACCTCGCCACCCGCGGAAAGAGCGGCATTTGCCGTTGCCGCCATCAACCCCACCTGAGATCCCCCATACACAAGATGATACTTCCTTTCGGCGATCACTGCGCCGAGGTTCCGGGCCGATTCAAGATAATCCGGTCTGTTTCCTTTGCTTGACCCGCAGAATACACAGATTGTTTTCATTTTTGTTTTCTTCCTTAATAATAGTCACATAGAAAAGCCATCGCTGTTCAAAGAACAGACCTGGGAATAATACCACAGCGGATAGGATGTTTCAAGGGTGGGTGGGGAGGGGTGCAGGGTAAACGCATATGCTCCTACACAAAGGTTTAGTAACGCGGAGTTCCGAACAGTAGTTCGGGGCGGAGGGGGGAAGGGAGATTAGGAAAGAGGAGGAATGTGGTTCACCACGGAAAGACACGGAAGGACACGGAGGGGTGCACTATTACGCAATTAAGCGTTTTTGAGTGATTTTTACTGATTTTTTTTTGACTTTCCCACTATTATGGTGTAGGATAATTGAAAATTATAGGGAAACTGCCATTTTTACCATATGGTTCAGGGGGAGGAATTGTAAGTTTACCTATCATTGAACATAGTGGTACCGGAACAACTGGATCTTAATTCCATAAACATAACAGAAAAAAAAGCAGAGGAAAAAAAACAGGAGGAAGAATAGTGTGAGTAAAGAAAAGATCAAACAAAAACTTATTGTTCTTTTTATAAAATATGGAATTAAACAGGCAGCTCTTTTCGGTTCGTATGCTTGTAATATGCAGCAGAAGAATAGCGATATTGATTTGCTTGTTGATTTTGATGATGAAAATAAATCCCTTCTCGATTTAATTGGGCTGGAACAGGAAATTGAAGAAGTCCTGCATATCAAAGCGGATGTGGTAACGGAAAAAAGTATATCCCCTCTGCTTAAAGAAAAAATCTTAAAAGAAAAAGAAATAATTTATGGATAAGGATTATAAAATTTATTGTAGTCATATTATTGAAAGCATTTCGCTTATCCGTTCATATCTTGGGGATAAGAATATAGATGATTTTAAGGCAGAGATTGGACTACAGGATATGGTAATTCGAAGATTGGAGATAATAGGAGAGGCTGTTAAAAATATTCCGGAAAATGTAAAGGGACAAAAACCGGATATTCCGTGGAAACAAATCGCAGGTATGAGAGATAAACTTATTCATCACTATTTTGGCGTCGATATTCAACTTATCTGGAATACTGTTACAAATGATTTACCTCATTTACTACGAATAGTAACGGAATTATTGAACGATGCATAAAAATGCTTGAGTAAAAGACCAGCTGTAAAGCAGGATGTGTAAAAAGTCAATATTTATAAATATTTAAACATTATAATCACATAGTGTTCATAAAATTCCATCATTAAACCACTTTTTTGAGAAAGCCTCTCACAGAGGGCGCAAAGATCACAGCGTTGGCCTACGGCCCACAACCCAATACAAAAAATCTATATATCTCTTGACACCCGGAAATTAACTAAGAGTCAAGACATACGTACGGGCCAACGCTAAGTGTTACGGGCCGAAAATCTTGGAATTTTACCAAGATTTTCGCCCATAGTAACACAGAGTTTTATTAACTGGCTAACTCATTATATTATAGATAATTATAAAAGCAAGCTTACCCTTAATAGTATAACAAGATAAAGTCTCTGTGATCTTTGAGAACTCTGTGAGAGACGACATTTCCACATATCCACAAAACTATAAATTTGCATCAAGATTTGGAATTTATGTCAAGGATGAGTTGTAATCCTCGAATTCCCACCCATGGAGAGATGCAGGAATTCTAAATTTAGACTGGATATACAGGATTAACTGGATAAAAATTTTGAAATGGATATTGTTCATCAAAATTATAAAGCATTAATTGTTATTTCTGTTGTTTATAAAGGTTTTTATTTCAATTAATTGATTTACAGGTTATTTTTATAAATTTCTTTATCCTGTATATCCTGTTAATCCTGTCAAAAAGCCATATTGCGAATTACTGCAGGAGATTGGTGCGATTTCGCGCATTGGTTTTTATTTATTATGTTGATGACTATTTCTCATGTAAGGACGAATTAATAAAATAATGAACCACAGAAAACACGGAAGGACACGGAAAAAGAATTATTATTCATTATGATAAATTCCGTGTCTTTCTGGGTTTTTCCGTGGTGACATTCTAAATAAAAAAGAGGTAACAACGGAAAGAGAGGGAGTTCACAAGGCAATAAGGAGTGCGGTACTACATCTTTTTTTATCCCCCTTCCCTTCTTTGCTGTATTCTTATTAAAAGGGGTAAAAGGGTAAAAAAATAAAGTATTAAGTCCTGGCACAACGAAACCCAAGGCTACCGTCCCTAGCACGCGGGAGGTCCCCGTAGCGGAAAGCGCACCGGCAGTTAACAAATATATCATACCACGAGCCGCCGCGCACAGAATAGAAATCCTTATCTTTGTCATAAAAACTCGCTGTCCATTACCAGACATTCCCTGCCATATCAAAACATCCAAATATACTTTTCCCTTGTTCGAATTTATCCACCGGTGTGGTCATTCCAATTCCACTTTCATTAGAATTACATACAACTTCTTTCCATTCATCTCCCCAGGGGTATTTCCTTCCCTCTGTTCCCCTGGCAGCTTTTTCCCACTCTTCTTCCGTGGGCAATTTCTTGCCTGCCCATTCAGCGTAAGCGCCTGCTCCATACCATGTCACATAAATAACAGGGCAGTTTTCATACCCTTTCTCTACACGAAAAATCCTATTTTGTAAACCAATTCTGCACTTTTCTTTTTCATAGCTGCCTATCAATTTTATCCATTTATCTAGTTTTTCTTTTCCCGGTTGTACTTC
>JAFGRV010000628.1 GCA_016934975.1 Spirochaetales bacterium
GAAAGTATTCCGGCTGAAGGTATTCCGGATGCCCGGGTTTTGGAAAACATCGCAAAAGGAAAAGAAAGGGGTAACAGAAAAGCAGCGGCAGGTGCTTATGAGAACCTCGGTATTGTTGCCGGTGACGCCATTGCCCACGCCCTTACACTCATCGACGGTCTTGTTGTCATCGGGGGAGGACTTGCAAAGGCTGCCGAACTTTTTTATCCTTCGTTACTCAAAGAACTTAACGGCACTATCAAGCATTCAACCGGCGAAGATATACCGCGTCTTGTCATGAAGGTATATGATCTGGAAAAAACCTCGGAGATAGAAGAATTTGTGCGGGGCAAAGAACAAACTATTACAATACCCGGCTCTAATGAGCACCTCACCTATGATACGTTATTTCGAACCGGCATCGGGTTTACCAGATTGGGAACAAGCAGGGCCGTGGCTTTGGGTGCATATGTCTTTGCTTTGATGCAGATTGATTCTTCCCATTAAATCATATCCTATTCATTTGCTTCCAATTCAACATAACTCTGTTTCAAATCCGATAAATAAAGGGATATCTCCGAAGATTTTTCCCTTAATTGAGTAAGAGAAGGGGGTTCGCCTACGGTTGCAATGTTTTTCATTCGCGCGACATCAAGCTGCATCTGCTTGAGGAGGGTATAGGACGAGGTTACCCTAAGATATATTACTTCTTTTGCGTTTTTTAATTCGGTTATACTCGCCTTTTGTTTTGCATATTGATGTATGGTTTTTTCATACTCCGCCTTGAGATAACTGTCATCGGTCTGGTTTAATTTTGCTTTCAAAGATACGAGAGCTTTTTCGATATCCTCTTCAGAGACCTTATTGAGGACCTTGTTAAGCCCGCTGTCACGTTGAATCAACTCATCAATCTGCTTTATAAATGTATTCAGCAATGTTTCCAGTTCACCGCCAAAATGGAGCTGTAATTCCCCGTCACCCTCCAGCTGTTGCAGGAGATCATTCTTAATCTGAACAGCCTCTATAAACTTTTCCCTGTATTCCGAGGTATCGGTATGGCCTGTATATTGTGTGCCTTTATGTTTTTTGATATCTGTCCAGGAAAGTCCTGCATCGCTCAGCTCTTCCGTCAGGTACTTCTTCTTCGCCCGATACACTGCCCAGTGTGCGGTGAGTCCGACTCCCCAGGCAAGAGCCGGAAAAACAAACCACAGGAATTTGGAATAGGTAATCATATTAATACCGAAAAGATAGCCGATAACACTCACAAAGGCTGTTCGATGCTGCCTGAAAGCCGAATCGGATTTCTGAAGTCTTCTTAATGCGGCGATCTGTTCAGGATTAAGGTCTTTAATGGGAATAATTTGTTCTTTATCCTTTTTGGTGTTCCGTATGTATTGAAAATGAGAAAGCAGCCCGATGGCCCATCCCCCAAGGAGATAATAAAACCATGGGTGCACAAACGGGGTAAAGAGAAGATAAATAAGAAAAACAAAAACATTCACAGCTCCATAGACGATGGCATGAGCATTAAAACCTATGATCGCCCGGTTGGCTTTTCTAATTATTTTCTTCTTAAGCCGTTCAAAAAAAGTAAGATTCTTTTCATCATTCTTTATCTTCATTACCAGGTTTTCTTCGTTATTAAATTCTTTTTTCAATGTTTTCTCCTTTTTAGGCAATCATTTCCTCGCATATCTTTAATTTACTCTTACCCATTCTCCGATGTCCGCTTTATGACATTCTGTTTAAACTTTTTCCCCCGGTCAAATTCATTAAGAAATATGCCGAAAGAGGCACATCCCGGAGAGAAGAGAACCGATACACCAGGATACACATCGGACATAACACGGTCGAGAATTTCATCTAAACCCGGGAAGGGTCCGTCAAACATAACACCATTCTGTTTAAAAAGTGTCACTATTTTTTCGGTCCCCGAACCTTTAATAAGATAAATTCTTTCGCACCTTCCGCATACATCCAGCAAAGGCGAAAAATCGATATTTTTATCCGTACCCCCAGTAATAAGGAAAACCGGAGAAGAGAGGGTCTGTAATGCGGCAACCGTAGCCTGGGGAATGGTTGCTGCGGAGTCATTATAATATGAAACATCTTCATACTCCAAAAACATCTCCAGCCTGTGTTCAATTCCTTTGAAGGTTGATAGAGCCTCACGTATGATTTCAGGTTTTATCCCGTAGAGAAAAAGAGCTAATCCCGCAGATAACAAATTCATTTTATTATGAATTCCTTTCAGAAAGGTATCTTGTTCCAGGATCTGTTCATAGGTATCATCAATTCTTAAAAATCCTTTATTATCATCCAGCCAGGCTCCCTGTCTATGGGGGGGTAATCTGTTCGAGGAAAAAAAATAAGGTGGAGCAGGTGCGTCTTTTACAAAAGAATCGACATACGGACAATCATTATTTAAAAGAATAACATCATCTTTTCCCTGTGATTTGTAGATATTCTTTTTATCCGCGATATAATGTTCCATACTATCGTACCAATTCATATGATCCGGAAGAATATTTGTAACAAGGGAAACTTTTGGCCGAAGTACATTTTTATCCGCGAGATCTGCAAGCTGCCAGGATGATAGCTCCAGCACAACCGGCGTGCCGGTTGGAATTGTATCGATGAAAGTGAGGGGTGATATTGTAATGTTTCCCCCGAGGCCGGAATGCGGAAAAACCCGGGAAAGTCCGAAATGAATGGCGCTTGCTGTTGAGGATTTTCCCTTGCTCCCGGTAACAGCAATAATAGGATTTTCAGACATCCGGAGGAAAAGAGAAAGATCGGTTTCTACAGGGACCGAATGGGCCGTGGCGATGGCGAGATATTCGGAACTTTTAGGCACCCCGGGATTTTTAATGATTACATCCGCAGAGATAAAATCCTCTTTTTCATGTCTCCCTAAGACGAACCGGACCGGAAAATCTTTTAATCTTTCGATGGATGGTCTAAGGACGATTTCAGAATTGAGATCAGTCACCGTCACCCGTGCCCCCTTTTTTAAAAAAAATAATGCTGATTCAACTCCACCTCCATGTAATCCAAGGCCCATAATGAGGACATGGAGTCTATCTATTTTTTCAGGCATCCAGTTCAATTTCATATTCCTTTATTTCGTCCCGATTCAAATATGCTTCTATATGTAGATTATTGAGCATACCATAGAGCTCAGGCGGTACTTTTTCCTTAATTTCCTGAAAAAGGGGAAGATTTTCGGAAAAATCCGTGTTTTTAAGTGCTTTTTCTATTCTTTTCATATATGGATATAAGAATGTACTTGCCATTGAAAAATAGGGAAGCACATTTTCCCGTTCCCTTTCTGTCAGGCCGATAATATTAGCACAAAGGGTTTTATACATACAAAGAAAGGGGAAATAAGGGTAGATTTTCTTTCCCGCGGGAAGAAATAATTTCGTATAAAATTTTGTGAGCTCATCATCAATCCAGATACCTTTTACAAGATACCCCCTGCCCTGTTCTCCGATCCATGTTTCCGATATTGTCTGCTTTATATGAAAGGCCTTGATTTTATCATGAATGACATCAACTTTTTCCAGAGGGAGGATGTATGCCTGAAGAAAAAGTTCCTTTGTTCCATACACAGGTGTCACGTCATTATCACCCCGCTCTATGATCCGGCCGTACTGGGGATTATATAATAAATCCAGCCGGAGGAGATACAGAAACTCTCTTTTTCCGACTTTATAGAGTTTAAAAAACCCGGGTTTAAATACTTCCTCGGGATCAAAAAAATAGGTTAACCCTGAAAAAACTCCGGATGCACGATGAAATAACGTGGTTAAAAAGGATTTCATTATCCCAAGATAATGAGTACCGGGGGTAGTGTTTCTTACATCGTGATGGATGGGCAAATGAGGAACGGTGAATTCATCGTCAAATCTGATAAATAATTCTTCATTACCGGAAAAATGTGTTGTATAGACACTATCCCCGGCAGCCGGTTCTTTTATGAGTGTGTTTATATCATGATCCGTGTAATTTATTTGTAAAACATTCGTAAGTCCATCCATAGTAGACGATAATACCCTGAAAAAGATAATGATTTCAATAGAGGAATGGAGAATGGATTTTTTCTTTATTGACTTTTTAGGCGATTATTCCCATAATTTAAAACATACATCTGAATAAAACATAAAGATCAAAGCAGGAGTAGTATCAATTATCGTATTGATACTTTTTTAAGATATTTTTACACTTAAGGACAATAAAAAATGAAGACCAGCTATAGCAGCATATATAGAATCCTCTTCATACTGATGATTTTTATTTTTCACAGTATGTCGCTCATGGGAGATTCGGATGATAATCTCCTGACAAATGGGGGTTTCGAAGACAAAAACCTCAAGGGATGGGAAAAAGATGTCTGGAATGAAGGCGGTTTAATAGAACTTTCAAAAAATTATGTACATGACGGGGCATATTCACTTAAAATATCTTCCGGGGATATGGAAAATGACATCCGGGTTTCCCAGGAAGTAAAGGTACTTCCAGGTACCTTTTACCGCCTCTCTGCCTGGATTGCAACCGAGAATGTTCAGGCGAACAAAGTCGGGGCGAATATTTGTATCATGACCGGGTTTGATTATGAAGGGAATGTCTCCGGAACCAAAAACTGGGGCTATTATGAACTCAATTTTAAAACCAGTAAAAAGCATTATTATATAAAAGTCGCTGCACGCCTCGGAATGTATTATAACACCGTAAGGGGAACCGCATATTTCGACAACCTCAAACTCGAAAAACTCGACTTTACTCCCAAGTATTGTGTCATTTTAAAAGAACCGGAAGGAGCAGAGACGAAACAGGATACGAAGCAAGATACGAAACAAAATAATAAAAAGGAAGAGGAAGTCAAGAAAATTACCAGACAAGATCCGGTTTTTTCCGGGATTAATGTTCCTCTCATTCTTTTGCTCATCTTCATTGGTTTGGGAATTGTTTGTGTTAATGTCTACTTAACCATACGCAGGGAGAAAAAAAATGCTCACGATGAATAATATATTAAAAAAAAGGTCTTATTTTTATACGGGATTAAAGGAATATCAGGAACTCATTCTCATTATAGGTGCGACAATAGTCTTTACTTACTTTTATACATATGTAGCATTTGTCCTTGCAAAGAATTCCTTCCCAAAGTCTTTTGTCGGTTTCTGGTATATCTATGATGCCTGTCATTATGTGAATATCGCAAAACTTGGCTACGGAACCTCTGACGTTCAAAGGGTCCTGATTGTTTTTTTTCCTCTGTATCCCTTTCTTATCAAGATTTTTTCTTTTGTTTTCATTGATTATGTATTGTCCGGTATCATTATTTCAAACATCGCATATGTGTTTGCAGCAGTATATCTTTATAAAATCGTCTGTCTTGATTTCTCAAAAGATACTGCCCTTCGTGCCGTCATCTACTTTTCGATTTTTCCCACTGCATATTTTTTACATGGTGCATACACGGAAAGTCTCTTTATTGCCCTGGTTATCTCGTGTTTTTATTATGCCAGAAAAGAACAGTGGATGATCGCCGGAATTCTGGGGGCATTTGTATCTGCAACACGCCTTTCCGGTATTATCATCATTTTAGCCCTTATCCTTGAATACATGCATCAGCGAAAATGGAAAATAAAGAAAATTAACACGGATATCTTCTGGATCGGGTTAGTTCCTATCGGGATATTTACTTATTTTATTATCAATTATATTGTCTTTGGACACCCTTTCCAATTCTTAAGTATTCAAAATGAGGTCTGGCACAAAACCCTCTCCCTCCCCACCGAAGGATTTATGGGGGCGGTCGGGAGCCTGGGATGGAAAGATCCGACACAGATTATTACAAGCGCCCTTTCGGAAATTATAGTAACTGTATTTGTTCTGGTACTCATTATATTGATGATAATTAAATACCGGCCCCTCTATACCTCATACTCATGGCTTACATGGCTGGTTGTGACTTCAAATTCCTACTGGCTCAGTTTGCCACGTTATATGCTTCCTATTTTCCCGATATTTATTATTATGGCCCGGTGGGGTAAAAACAAGGGTGTTCATTATTGTATCACATTTATCCTTCTTACATTTTATGCAACCTTTGCGGCACGTTATACTCAGGGATTATGGACTTTCTAAATCTGTTCTTTATGAAGAGGAATTTTTAATATGACCGTATGTTCCACACTCTCATTTACTCCAACGAAAAAACAGACAAAAATGATCTACATTGTTTTAGGAGTTATCATTCTTTTATCCTTATTCATAAGAATACTCTATTTTAATCAAAATCCTCCTGGGTTAAATCAGGATGAAGCCATGCATGGGGTAAACGCATATTCAATCAGCAAAACCCTCATGGACCACAAGGGTTTTTTCCTCCCGGCACAAATGCATGGATTCGGAAATATCGGGATTGTCTCTTCCCTCTACACCTATCTTTCAGTCCCCTTTGTCGGTATAGGCGGGCTTTCGGAAACAACCGTCAGGATTGTTGCTCTTCTCATCAACCTTGCTCTCCTGATAGTTGTCTTTTTCCTCACATCCGGACTTTTTCATAACAAGATTATCGGGCTTCTTGCATCAGCCCTTTTAGGACTGAATCCCTGGTGCCTTCACTATTCACGGATCGCCCATGAAGCAACCTTAAGTCCGTTTTTTTATATGCTGATATGTTTTCTCTTGTACCTTGTCCTCTTTTCGGATAATCATAAAAAATTGATACCCGCGGCAGGTATTGTTCTCGGACTTTCCTTTTATACATATCAGGTTGCCTGGGTGATGAGTCCGATTATCGTCCTTTTCATCTGTTTTCTTTTTTTTAAAGAAACAGTAAAAAGGTATAAGGAAATTCTCATCGTTCTTGGTATTGCTTTTGTTATCACTTTCCCTCTTATTTTTATGAATGTTATTGCACCGGAACCCTGGATGGAATCCCGTCTTGATTCTGTTTCATTTTTTTCCAAACCCGATGGATTGAATCAAATTTTCACAAACTTCCTGTATTTTTTTTCTCCGGACTTTCTTTTTCTTAAAGGGGATATGCACATCTGGACTCTTCCGGGAAACGCGCAGCACTATGGCATGTTTCATCCGTATATCATAGTTTTTTTCCTGAGTGGAATTGTTTTTCTTATGGTTCATCTGTTCGCGAAAAAAGAACGAAGACGTGAAATTATACTTATCATCGGCCTGGCCCTTATCTATGCACTTCCCGCATCGGCTACGGAACCGATCGGCTGGTCCTTACGGGCATATACGCTTATTCCGGCGTTTCACATTATAGCGGGAATCGGGATCTGGGTACTCATTACCTCAATTCCTGTCGTACCTTTCACTCTTCATTCAAAAAAACTATCCCGGCTCTTGAAGCACTCACTTTCCGGGCTTATAGGTATAGTGATAACTGTTTATATTTTTTCTCAGGCCGTCCCGTTTCTTATTAATTATTACACAGTCTATCCCACCATGCCTGAAAACTTCGGGGCATATCAATATGGAATGAAAGATGTCTGTATCTTTATAAAAGAAAATCAGGAAAAATACAGGAAAATTTACATAACCAGGGATATTAATCAACCCTTTGTCTATGTTCTTTTCTATACCGGATTCGATCCCGCGACGTATCACAGGATAAAAAAAGATGAAAATCCATTAGAATGGGGAGCGGTTTTCCAATTTGATAAATATTATTTCAAGTGGGAGAAGGATATGAACCTCCGGGAGAATAGTGCCCTTTTTATTACCCGATGGCAGACCCCTTTGAAAGGTAAAAAATTATTAAAACAAATTCCTGATCCAAGGGGAGATATACAATTTCAAATATGGGAGTAAAACGTATGAACAAATATGTATTTCTTATTTTACTTTTTTTTCTTATTTTCGTTGTCACGACAGGTACCTATGGTCAGAATTTACTACAGGATCCGTCCTTTGAGTCTATGACGGAAATAACAACCGAGTCCAATCCCTGGCGTTTTTTAGCCTTTAATAATGATCCTGCTTCTACCGAATTTCTTATCGAAAAAGGAGAAGCACACAGCGGTGAACACTATGTTACTATCGTAAATATAAAACCAAATCACGCGCGTTTTATTCAGCGGGTGGATGTTGTTCCCGGGACAATATACAGACTTTCCTGCTGGACAAAGACAGAATCCGTAGGAACAGAGGCAAAGGGCGCCAATATTACGGAAGAGGGTATAATTGAAATCTCACCGGGTATTACGGGGATCTCGGATGGCTGGGTCTCTACCGAAATGTATCTAAAAACAGGCGAGGAAGTCGAGAGTATCGTTGTTTCCATCAGTCTTGGGGGATACTATGCGACAAATACGGGAGAAGCATCTTTTGATGATGTATCCCTTGAACCGGTCACGGCAATTCCGCAAGGCGCGATAGTTGCGACGAAGGGTAATTATATTGAAAAAGAAAAAAAGGCCGCACAAGATAAAAAGCAACCTGTCCGGATCGTTAAAAACACCGAACCTGTCAATGGTATTGTACTCATCGCCGTTATCATCGGAATTATATGTGCTGCCTTTATTACAGGAAGGATCATCTTTATTAATATCAAAAAAAAGAAAATGCCTGCACGTACAGACAAAACTTGAAAGAGGTGAATGAGGATATGTTATCTGAAAGACTTAAAAAACTTACACCCTATGTGCCGGGGGAACAACCCCAGGATAAAAAATACATAAAACTCAATACAAACGAAAATCCTTATCCACCCTCTCCCCGTATCAAATCATTCCTTTCATCCTTTGAATATCAAAAATTAAGGCTTTATCCGGATCCACAGGCACTGGAGCTGAGAAAAAAAATAAGCACCTGTTACAACCTTCCCGTCTCATCTGTTTTTGTCGGGAATGGTTCCGATGAAGTCCTCTCTTTCGCTTTCTTTGCATTTTTTGACAGTTTACAGGGAGATTTACTTTTCCCGGAGTTTACCTACAGTTTTTATCCGGTTTACTGTGATTTTTATTCCATATCATATAAAAAGATTCGTCTTAATAAAGAATTCAGCATTAATATAGATAATTTTCTATCCCAAACACCTTCCTGCGGTATTATCTTCCCGAATCCAAATGCGCCGACCGGGACGTACCTGGAAGCCGACAGGATTCAGGAGCTTCTCCATGAGTATCAAAAAGACCGGGTCATCATTATCGATGAGGCATATATTGATTTTGGGGGAGAGACCGCGGCATCTTTGCTTTCTCAACATGAAAATCTCCTGATTACCAAAACCTTTTCAAAGAGCAGGTCCCTTGCAGGAATAAGGCTTGGATATGCTTTGGGGCAGGAACATCTCATCAAAGCCCTTTTTACAACAAAGGATTCATTTAATTCATACCCCATTGATACCCTTGCTCAAAACATATGCAGTCTTGCGATGGAAGATGCCGGTTACTACCGGAATATTAATGCAAAAATAATAGGATCAAGGGATTTTCTTTCCCGGTCTCTTACTTCCCTGGGGTGGGTTGTCCTCCCCTCCAAAGCCAACTTTTTATTCGCCCGCTTTCCCGGAATTCCGGGAAAAGAGCTTTATCTTACTCTAAAAGATAATGGGATTTTAGTGAGATATTTTGATATAAAGGGGATTAAAGAATTTGTACGGATTACCATTGGGACGGAAGAGGAAATCAAGCTTTTTCTTATAAAGGTGAAAGAACTTTTTTCTTCTTAACCGGGTATTCTATCCCCTAATTCCAGGGGATGCATTATGGTGAGATTTTGGGGAAAATGAGAATTTTGTGCGCAGACGCTGAACTTATACTCGGGATCTATGTTATATTGCATAAAATACCATGTCTCTTCCCTGTTCGAACTTATGGTGATTTCAGAATGATTTTTTCGTATACTAAAAGAACTTAACGGGATAGAAAGACCTTTGCCTCTCGCTTTTATATAGCTTTCTTTTAGAGTCCACAAATCATAGAAATACTCAAACCGTTCTCTTCCCTCTTTTTCCATAATATCATTATATTCAGTGGGAGAAAAAAAACGTTCTGCAATAGAATAATCTATGGTACGCATATTCTCCACATCTACCCCGATGGGAGAACTGTCAATTGCACATGCGACCCAGACACCTGAATGGGAGAGATTAAAATGAATATGATCCAAATCTTTTAAAGAAGGTTTCCCATAGCTGTTATATTCAAATGCAATGTCACAATTTCTTTTTTGAAATTGATGGCAAATAATGGACCGGATAAGAACATCCCCGATGAGACTTCGTTCCGCGTCCTCTCTCCGCCTGAATTTCAGAATCCGTTCTTCCTTTTTTTTTCCGACAAAGAGCATAAATTTATTAAAAAGAAAGTCGGGAAGTTGATTTTTCAATTCGACTGCAAAAACATCACTCATTTTTCAATACATAGTTCCGGTTGCCCCATAAGATCATAACGAATACTCGTAAATGAAAATATATTCAATTCCCACAGAATCGACAAGACCGGAGAGCAAAAATCTTCCGTGAAACTTAAATTTCTAAAAAAACTAAAAAAATTACTTGCAGCAGACAGGTACTTGACACAATTATCAAAGACGGGATACATTAAGCGAATATAAGCCAGGATAGCTCAGTCGGTAGAGCAGCTCACTCGTAATGAGCAGGTCGTGCGTTCAAATCGCATTCCTGGCTTTTTAATTTCTTGCAGGATAAAGAGTTGTGACCTCCCTGGAA
>JAFGRV010000629.1 GCA_016934975.1 Spirochaetales bacterium
GATTTTATACGGTTCAAAAAGAAAGGGAAAAAAGAGTAAATAGCCACCTGCAAAGTCCGCACCCTCGGTAACAGCGGCTTTCTTTTCATTGAAAAAGTGCCTTGACAAGGAGCATGGAGAGCAGATACAACAACCCATGAGTATATTTGAAATTGGAATGTTAGTCTGTTTCGGGTGCGCATGGCCTGTATCAATCTGGAAGTCATATCACTCTAGAAAAAACGCGGGGAAAAGCCTTCCTTTTCTCTGTATTGTCTGTATTGGGTACATATCAGGTACTATACATAAAGTGCTCTTCAGTTTTGATCCGGTAATCTGGCTTTATATTTTAAACGGGATAATGGTATTTATCGATATTTTGCTTTATATGCGGAATAAGCGGATAAAAAAACAGGAATCGAGTGAGGAAAAGCCACCAGCCAAGCCCGTTCCGTGAACAGTGCTGGCTTTCTTTTAATAATAATTCCCTTATAAGGCTGATGCAAACCTATTTTACCCTGATCCTCACAACACCCGAGGAATCATGATCTCTTACCTCGATCTGCCATTCACCTTTTTGCAATTGGAAAAGCCAGGTAAATGGATACATGATATCGGCAGCCTTTATACCGTTCACGTACACAGATAGTTTATCAGCCTTATTATTATGAATAATCTCGAATTTAACAGCCTGCTGGGCTGCGGGAATCGAAGGGTCCAGATAATAACACGCACCATCCGCAGGTTCCCGGATATATGGTGTCTGCCGTGCTTCCTCCGGTTGATTGCTCACCGGAGTATATTCACCATCAATCCCCAACTGATTTCTTGCCCAGTAAGCATACAAAGGTGGATAATGAATCGTTGCCACTCCCTTTTCCGTGCGATGATACTGACATGGTTCGACACTTGCAGTAAGAGGAAGATACTCGATCAAAGTCCCGGGACAGGAATTTGTGGCTAACCCCCCGGATAAAGAACAAATCAAGACTTTTTTTATATTCTCAGGGACCGGAAAGGGATCGGGTTTTTTATCGAGGAGAGAGATGATATCCACCACCAGATGAGCCGGGATTGAACTCCCAGGCATCCCGATAACTGTTTCACCACTAAAATTCCCCAACCAGATACCAACGGTATAATCCATCGTGGCCCCTATGGCCCAAATATTTCCGAATTGATTCGAAGTCCCGGTCTTAAACATGGCGGGGAAATCCGTATTCAGCACTGAATTTGTCGTAAATCCCAGGGCACGGCTTGGGTTATCCGAAAGAATATTACACATCATGGCAGCTGCATATGAACTGAATACCCGCTCCCCTTTCGGATTTTCCTTTTTTTCAAGGTTGATGTGAGACGGATCTTTTATGATTACGGGATCGAGGATTCTTCCATTACGGGGAAAAACGCTCATCGCCCTGGTCAGTTCAAAAAGAGTAATTTCCGCATTTCCCAAAGCAAGTCCGCTCCCGAAACCAGGACCCGGCCTGTCTAAAGAATCAAAGCCAAGGCTGATGAGTTTTTGCCGGAAATTTTCCACCCCTAACCGTGTTATCAGGTAGACAGCCGGGATATTAAGAGAAGAAGCCAGAGCAACACGCAGCCTTACCGGTCCGTGAAATTTATTATTAAAATTCGAAGGGGTGTAAATCTGATCTTTGCCAAAATCCGTGGGAATATCCGGAAGAATTGTATTTGGTAAAAATCCCGAATCAAGAGCCTGAGCATAAAGAAAGGGTTTAAGACAGGAACCGGGCTGATTCCGGACATGGAGACCATCAATCTCTCCGGAATGTGCTTTGTCATGAAAATCCTTCGAGCCGATATAGGATAAAATTTCACCTGTTTTATTATTAAAGACTATTGCCGCCCCATTTGTGAGTCGATTATGACGATACGTATCGAGGGCGTTTCCGATCATATCCTCTATCAGGTTGTTTAAACCTGAATCCAAGGTTGTTGTAATATCTTTCCCCGATTGAAAATCTTGTGGTGTAAGAAAGTTTTCTACATAAAGTGAAAAATGCGGTCCATTAAAAGGCCAATCATAAGGAGCCCTAGGCTTCAGGATTTTTTCAATTTCCTCTTCTATTTCCCTGTCTTTTCCGATCCCGGTTTTTCTCGCGAGTAATCCGGTGGGATTAATAAGATTCTCCGGTTGAGTTATCGGATTATAAATTACGGGATTTCGTAAAACAATGGCTAAAAGACATGCTTCCAGTTCGGTAATACTTTTGACATCCTTATGAAAATAGATCTTGCAGGCAGATGCGATTCCGATTGTATTCATCCCAAAAGGAATTGAATTAAGCCATAATTCAAAAATCTCTTCTTTGCTGCATTGTGCTTCCAGGCGAAGGGCATTTATTCCTTCACTTATTTTCCCCGGAAATCCTTTTGGGTGAGGTGAAATAAGCCGGGATAATTGCATGGTAATCGTCGAAGCGCCTGAAACAATATGACCTCTTCTCACATTAAAATAAAATGCCCGTAAAATTGCATGCCCATCAATTCCTCCATGATAAAAAAAGCGTTTATCTTCACTTCGAATAAATATATCCCGAATATAATGGGGAATTTCCTCAAGAGGTGTATATTCCCTTCTCTGTCCGTCTGCTATCGGGAGGATATGAAGAAGAACTCCCTGTCTGTCTAAAAGACGAAGACTGTATGGATTCTTTTTAAACTCGGTAAGCTGATGAAAGGGAATGAGAAAAAGTGTTATTTGAAAAACGAGTGCCATGAGAAGAACATAGAAAAGGAGATTTTTCACCATAGTCATGGTTCCATCCTGATATTTTAATTATCGCTTCAGCTATTTTGAAAAAACATTTTCATTTACTGAATAATTATGCGGATTACGGGCATAGCCTGGGTAATGATATCAGGAAATGGTAAATCACTACAATAGAATTAATTAAAATTGCAGGATATTTTTATTTCCTGTTTTTGTAAAGAAAACAAAAAGTGATAAAAACAATAACAAAATAGACAGGATTTATCCCATTGATGAGTGTAATTGGCTTATACTATTGCATATTTGATACGATAATCTGAATGAAAGGCTCATAACATTACGCAGGCTACGCCCGCAAACCAAATAATTAATTTATGACAAGGTTGCCGTTATGAAAATTTTTGATTTCACGCGAACTTGTGATTACAGAGCATAACAGGGATATGAACCTTGATCGAAACACGAAAAGATAGTATGATGCATAAGGATTGTAATTTTTCTTCCCGGGGTGGAGGAAAATGAACAGATTATGCTCCCTAAAAGAATGATAAGTGCATATGAAAACCGGTAAATTACAGAGTACCAGACCGACCATCGGACTCCTCATTGGAAGACTCGAGGAAAGCTATCAGGCGCGTGTTTGGCCCGGAATTGCGGATTATGCTCAGGAGCATGATGTCAACCTCATACTTTTTGTCGGGAAGTCCCCCCGCTCTCCTTACGGATATGAATATCAGTATAACAGCATCTATAAAATCATAAATAAAAACTTCATCGACGGATTGGTCGTTGTTTCCGGTATCATAGGAAAATTTCTTTCAAAAAAAGAATTGGAGAAATTCTACAGACAATTCAAATCAATTCCTGTTGTGAGTATCGCCCTTGAAGTAAAAGGAATACCGAGTGTCATCGTGGATAATGAGAGTGGAATGCGTCAGGCGCTTATTCATCTCATCGAAAAACATCATTATGAAAAAATAGCATTTATACGTGGACCGACAACACATCAGGAAGCGGAACAACGATTTCAAACATACGTGACCATCTTACAAGAATATAACTTGCCTGTCAAAGACGAACTCATAGTTATCGGGGATCTGGATCCCCAGGCAGGTGCAGATGCTGTTCGTACTCTTTTAGATGAGAGACAAGTGCATTTTGATGCTCTCGTTGCGGCGAATGACGGAATGGCCTTAAGTGCATTAACCGCCTTGCAGGCACGGGGAATTAAGGTTCCCGAGGAAGTTGCGGTTGTCGGATTTGATGATATTGATGAAGCCAGCTATGTAACACCACCGTTATCAACCGTAAAACAACCTCTCTATGAACAGGCAAAAACGGCGATCAGAATTCTTCTGGATAAACTGGAAGGAAACAAGGTGAGCAGCAAAATTTGTTTGCCGACGACTTTTATTGCCCGGGAATCCTGCGGTTGCTTCCATGAATCGGCGAAGGATAAAGTAAGTGTAAAACGCAGAAGCAAGTCTGCTAAGAAAAAAGATATGGAATATGCCCTGAAAAAAATCAGGACACCTATTTTAAACGAGGTGATGAAGTCATTTTCTTCTCCATTTATTGAACAAGACAAATTTGTCCGGTGGCTTAAAAACTTAATCGATAAATTGACCCTTGATCTTTCGGTGAATGGAGAGATCGAGCAGTTTACTCCGTTTCTGAATGAAATACTTATTCAAAAAAAGCTCTCAAAATATCAATACAATTTCTGGCAGCAGATATTATCTGTCTTAAAGGAAAATTTCTTATTGTTTTTAAAAGAATATGATATTAATGATAAAATCGAATATCTTTTTGAGCAGGGATTCTGTCTTTTACGTGAATTGATGATGCGTGCTCTCTATTACCGGCGGATTCAGGTGGAATATGAACTCGGACTCCTCGGGGAAGTCAGCCAGGCTCTTATAACAACCATTGATATCTCCGAACTCATGAACGCCATTGCTCTGGAGGTGCCGAAACTAAATATTCAGAGCTGTTATATTGTTATCTATAATCAGGACTATTTAGCACGTACCAGTACCAACTGGAAGGTCCCGACGACATCGGAGCTTGTCCTTGCCTTTGACAGACAGAAACAAATTCTCATGCATACGGATAAACGGAAATTCAGGACACGGGAATTATTGCCCGACCGGTCGTTAACAATCTGGAAACGCAGAACATTTTGCTGTATGCCCCTTTTTTTTAGAGAAGAAAAACTCGGACATGTACTCTTTGAACTTGGCCCCAAAGAAGGAATCATCTATGAAACCTTGCGAAGCCAGATCAGCAGCGCCCTGAAAGGTGCTCTTCTTTTTCAAAAACATCTCGAAACCGAAGAAGAAATGAAAAAAATTCTCTCCCAGCTTGAACGGACGAACAAAGAGCTGCAAAACCTCTCCCTCCGTGACGAATTGACCGGTCTTTATAACAGACGGGCATTTATCACTCTCGGAGAGCAACACCTTCGTCTTGCCAGCCGGACGAAAAGAATCTTTCTCCTCTTTTTCGCGGATATGGACGGATTAAAATCCATTAATGATACCTACGGACACAGAGAGGGAGATGTTGCATTAATGAAAGGTGCCGATATTTTAAAACAATCCTTCCGTGAAGCCGATATCATTGCCCGTTTCGGGGGCGATGAGTTTACAATTGTCGCGATTGATGCAGGGAAAGATGATGTGACAACACTAAAATTAAACTTATTAAAAAATATTAAAAATTACAATAAAACCTCGAAAAAGCCCTATAAACTGGGGATCAGTATGGGATTTGCAGTATATAATAATGATTCATCAAAAACCTTTGAGAACCTTATTTCAGA
>JAFGRV010000630.1 GCA_016934975.1 Spirochaetales bacterium
ATCATCTTCATTATGAAGATTACCGGACTATTTCATATATTGACACACATTCCTCATTCGCACCATTTGCTACATAGAGGTAATTCCCGGAAACAGTAATATCTTCTATAGCATATGGATGTGAGATATTTCCGCAATATAGTGGGTTAACAGGATCGCTTATATCCATTATTGCCATGGTTGAAGAAGCAACAAGGTATGCATAGCTCCCCGACAGAACCACTTTATCACTATAGAAGCCTTGTATCCCGGCACATGTGCCGACCACAACAGGTGAATGAGGATCAGAAATATCATAAATCTGTAAAGAGCTAGTGGAGCCATAGGGTAGATATATAAGGTTCCCGGAAACTGCCAGATCCCGGACTAAATTGTAATGGATAAAACCTGTCTCCATTGGGGCTGTCGGATCTGATATATCCACAATCCGTATTCGCGGTTCCAAAAGTACGCTTAAACACGCTGTATTTCCGGAGATACTCACCATGTGTGTATTCCATGCATGTGGATGGGGTTCGGGAGTCGGAAGGATAATATCCCCGGGTTCAGGGGTAGGATACCCTTCGGGCATGGCATGGTAGATGATCTGCGGATCTTCGGGCAGGGTTGCATCAATCACCGTAAGTCCCCAGGGCCGGTCCCCAACATACACATATGAACCAACTGCCTTTACATCAACTGCCGTATCATAGGTGGGAATGGTGCTGCATACCCGGGGATTGGATGGGTCGGTAATATCTACTGTACTCATCCCCTTCGGACCTGCGGCAAGGTAGGCATAATTACCGGAAACAGCTATCCGGACTGTCTTTTCAACAGGGACACCGGACAGGGAAAGGGGCTGGTGTGGTTCGGATACATCAAAAATTTTCATCCCACCCAGATTGTCTGCCACATAGAGATAGGGCTCTTTTACTGTGACTGAAGAGGTATATCCCGCGCCGTCTATAAGACCGACAGTCCGGGGGGACCCGGGTTGTTCAATATCTATAATAGAGACACAACTGGCTTTATCAGAAGTTGTCGAGCAAATATAATAGAGATAATGATCCTTTACTGCCAGGGCATGACTCCAGAATGGCAGGGTCATGGTGGATTGGACAAAAGGAGAAGCAGGATTACCGACATTGATAATATCCATGGCACTCATGGGATCTTCGGGGTGATAACTGATATAGACATAGTTATCTGCAGTATGTATTGTTTCCGCACGGTATTCACGTTCCAGTTCACCTATAGTAACAGGATGTGCGGGATCGGTAATATCAATGATAAAGAACGTGAAGTTGCGAACACCATAAGCAAAATCACCTGAGAGTACAAAGTCCGACATTTCAGTTGCAACACTCCCCACTATGGAAGGGGAAAGGGGATCACTCATATCAATCACCTGAAATCCCGCGGTCTCATTAAGACAGGAAACATAAAGATAATCTCCCGATATGTTAACCGCCAATGCAGCACCGCCAAGATCAAAGTCATTCTTTACAACAGGATTGATTGGATCGGATATATCCACGGTAGATAAGCTTGTATCATTGATAATAAAAGCATAGGAACCTGAAAACACCATACCCCGGATATAGTCCAGGAGAGATGAACTGGATACTCTCACGGGATTATCCGGTTCGGAAATATCATGGATATAGAAAGAAGACGAAACATTACCATAATATGAATAGAGGTACTTCCCATATGATTTTGTTCTATAATAATATGCCATGCCGAAATATTGATCCTTGATAAAGGAAGGATCAATCGGATCGGATATAGTAAAGACTTTCATTTTATTTTTTGACATCACATAGAGATAATCACCGGCAATGGCAGATTCCCGCCAGTCTTCCCTGTCTCCGACACCTGTTTTAATACTCCCGATTAAAGAAACATTCGCCTCATACGTTGGGAGAGGAGTGGCGGTACTTTCAGGTGTAGAGGTTGGGTCCGGTGAGGGAACAGGCAGGGTTGGTTCCAATCCAACATAAAACCGGGCAACAAGCAAAGCATCAATAATATCTACGGAATTGTCATTATTTACATCCCCATTCACTTTTATGAATCCTTCGGGGTACAAGCCCACATAATACTGGGCAATGAGTAATGCATCAATAATATCAATTTTCGTATCAGCATTTACATCCCCCGGGGCAAGTGCGGAAACAGTAATACTTCCGCCTATACCCCTCGGTGTACCAATTTCAATTGTCTCTTCATCGACGAGCATACGAACGGTGATACTTAGAGACGTTGTACCGGGGCTTCTGGCGATCCAGGATATTGTCAATAAATGTAATGCATCACCGGGTCCTGTTCCATCGGTATCAAAACCTGAAAGATCCAGAGAACCCTCAAAGGGACCACCACCCGGTACAGAATAAAATCCGTCCGCCCCCGCCACTATGCTTGTACTCATGATAATAGCAGGATTATAGGATACATTAATGCCATAAGCGGCAATTTTCCGGGCACCGCTGTTCACCATAATATATGTCGAAAATTCCTGATTCTGCCATACCCCGGTCACGGCGGGATAGAGGTATACATCTCCCGGTGAATCCTGTGCATATGAGACAGGGGGAAAAATGAACATCAGGCAACCTGATAAAAGAAGGATGCTCATTACTTTAAAATGATTGAATATTTTATTTTCCATGACAAACCTCTGTATTTCAAATGAGATTAATAGTATATCACGTGACCTTGCATTACACAAAGTCAATATTTAAGGATTATAACGAAGGATTCATAGTGTGTCGTCCATCTCTACCCATCCGGACCTTTTATTTGATTTTAAAAGGTAAGTAAAAGATCCCCTCCAAAGCCCGTTTCTTGAACCACGAAGGGCGTCCTTTGTAGTAATGCTAAAAACCGTCCAGATTTCCAGACAGGCGTAACGGTTTACAGGTTGTTGATCTATACTGATGTAAGGAGTTAAATGATAGTAAAAGTTAAAATCCGCAATGGAGACACACGAGGGATTCCACACCATACAGGGAAATCGAATAAGCCTTTATAATAATAGAGGTTCTTGCAAAAATACCAGGTGAGTACTCTCGCCAATTAAAATGCAAGAACCAACCTTGACAAATATGGAGTTTCGACTTCGTTGAATTCCAATTGTCGTTTATAAAAGGAATATTTCGACTTTGTCGAATCCCAATTATAAATATAAGAATGGAGTATTTTTTATTTCCTTATAATATAAAGAGATAAAAAACTCCGGCGAGTACTCTCGCCAAGACTCCTTACAAAAAAACCTTTGAATATTAGATGTTTTCCATAATTCTGAAACTGACCGAGGGATTAAAGACAGAAGAATTGACGGAGTTTATACAGAAACTGAAGCTCCCGGATGAGTACTGGAAGGAGATGCTGAATGAAAACATTATGCATGCTTCCCGGATTCCCCTTATGTCTGCCGTTTTAAAAGCGGTCGATCATTTTTCCCTGGCCGAACTCAAAGAGATCGTCATAAAAATAAAGATCGACAACACTTACGCGAAGGAGTATGAACTCTTTTTCAGACATCTCGAAGAGAAAATAGCCGCCCCGGGCTCAAAGGCTTCTCTCCTGAGGGAACTGATAACGAAAATCATTTCGGCACAGTCTGCCGTAAAAACAGGCGATCTACCAACGGAGGGCACCTGGGATCATAATTCTCACAACGTGACAGATGCCGCCATGACCGCAGAGCAGGGTCTGGCCCTGGAGCGGGAAGTCTCGGCCCTGGGGCCAAACAGGAGGGGGTATCCCCTGGAGATCGAGGGAACCCCGGAACCTGATAGCGGCCTGTACATGACGGCATCGACCCAAGCCCCTGGTCATGCCGCTGTTATACTGGCGCTCTTTCAATCCTGGTACGGCGGAAGTGCTGTGCGGCCGCCGGAATCTGGCATTTGATCCGCAACACGACCCGGCGGAAAACAAACTGACCCGGATCAACCGCGACAGGTAAAGCATTTCTTATTAACCCAGACAAGTCACAGGAAATACAGAAAAAACTTCATGAAACCCAAATCAGCAAAAGGATGAAACAAGGTCTACATAGTACCGTGCAACGAGAAGTGCGTCGATGATACTTGTAATACCATCACAATTCACATCAGATGCTTCGGGATAAAAGGGTGTCGGATTCAAATCCACATAGAATTGTGCTATCAGGAGTGCATCCACAATATCGATACTGCCATTATAGTCTACGTCCCCCAGTTCGGGGCCCGGTACAGGGGTGGGGTTACTCCCTTCGGGAGAAAGTCCAATCTCCGTGGGATACTCTGTCTGGAGCACCAGGATACTATCGGTAAATGAAAGAAACCCTTCTGCACTTACATTCACACTTACATATCCTGTATCATGCGCCCATGCCTCGAGTTCACACGTCCCGTTTTCATCTGTATATGCAGCATTTTGTGTATGTGCACTCACCCCAACCAGGGCACCCTGGATTGGCGGATTCCCCGGGCTGACTGCATCATACACATGGAATTCCGTACCCCACTGCAGATCTCCCGCAGGGGTTGGCGCCAATGTTTCTCCTCCATAGGGAGTAGGGGTCGGAACGGAAGTTGCCGCAATCGTAGGTCTGGCAGTGGCACTCCCGCTGACTGTTATCTCTACGGAATCTCCCTGTGGAGTGCCGATGGGTTCAGTGGTTTCATCCAGAAGATTATTTATCCCGAGTTTGATAACAGGATTCACCGCGGCTGTTGCCATAAAAGTGAGGGTGAGAACATTCAGATCGGATGATGGACCGTCACTGCTCACGGAGACAAACATACTTGAGATAGATACCTGCCCCATGAGTTCCCATTCCTGAACATAATTAACCATATGAGACGAGTTTACCCTGTACCCGATATAATCAAGGCTTCCTGCATGGTAAGAGAGATCAAATCCAAAGGATCCGAGTTGCTGTATTCCGGTATTCACATGAATTTCAAGCTGTAAAAGATCTCCGGTATTTTTTGTAAAGGCATCCGGGACCAGCCAGCATGAACCGGGGTTTTGTGAATACAGTGACATGATCATAAAGACTAAAAATAGAAGAATAAAGACTATTTTCACAATTTCCTCCTTAATAAAAAGAGATTTATCTTTACGATTATTATTATACAGAACATGAAACTCCCTGTCGTCTATCTGGGTAGGGATGGACGTTTTTTTAAAACCTTTTTAGCGGGTGTGGCCGGGAAGGCACATGTTATTTTCAAGGCTATAAATAAAGAAAAGAGCAACCACACACCCGGTACCGGGAGTAGTGAAAAAGGAGATCCTGGCGGCCGGAAAATGATTTCACGGAGAAATACCAGAAGGACAGACCTTTTCCCTTATATTATTTAAGAGAAAAATGGCTGTACGTTTAAGGAAGCCGGATCGAAATGAGGAGGAGTCCGGCCACTATTTACCAAATGGGTCAGGATCTTCTTTATTTCTTCAGAATCTAATAAAAAGGAGAGTTCTCCTTTGGTGGCATGAAGGGCAGAGTAAGAACCCCTTAAGGACAGGGGAATAAAATAATTGTGCCCACAATCCGGATTCTGGCATTTAACTCAAGCAAGCCCTTCTTTGTAGTCTCCACACTTCAAGAATTCCTCCACTCCTTATACATTTTTGCAATTTAGAGGTTATTAATGAAACATCATATGTATAATAAAGACTTTAAATTTGTTATAGATCCTGTAGAGTTCAATAAGCATACGCCCAAGGATTTGCTTTAGTATTGTCTGGGAGCGACTTTGTATATGCCCGGGACTTTGCAGGAATTAAATAGTTGATTTAATCTTAAGCTGTATGCAATGCCTATTCTCGAAGGAATTAAGATCGCGTATAAGGAATCCAGAATCGATGAGCTTATTAAGATAAAAGAACTTATGAAGCCTTACAAAGATATGATTCTAAACCTGAGAGTTGGCGGAACCGATTTTTCAGGTTTCTTTGGTATGAGAAGGGGAATGAATTATTCCATTTATGATATTCTTCCCGTGAAGGATTGTTTATCAGATATTCTCAATATATTCACCAGTCTTTACTTACCATGACTCCCATATTAAATGATGCAATTGATGGGTTAATGAGAGATGTGATCCTTGATAAGGCGAATGGGTTTATTGGTAGGACAATCATTCACCCTTCCCACACGAAATATGTTAATGCAATGCAAACTGTTATTAAAGAGGAATATGAGGATGCACTTCAAATTATGGAAACGTCCGGTGAAGTAAAAAAAAAGTCTTACATCCAATAAAATGAATGAAATGAGACCCCACAAGTACAAAGCAAAAAAATAATTAACAGGGCTAAGGCCTATGGTGTTATTGATAATGAAAAAACCTACGCTCAACTTTTTATGGGCAATGTATAACATACAAGTCAATGACACCTTTCTGCCGAAGCTATAATGAGTTTTTTACCCGGACGGGATATACAAATACTCCCTCATTCCCCAACTCATTTTTTTCTTTACAAATATCCACTACAATTGGAAATACTGACAATTTAATTAATTGTCAGTATATCTATTTGAAATAAGTAATTGTGGTGGGTTAACAAGCTATGTAACGCGGAGAGAAATGATAACAGAAGCAGCGGAAAACCTTATACTGCCACGGGAAACCCATCTTGATCAGCTTACAGATAAACTTATGAAGAAAACCAACAGCAAATGATTGTTATTGAATTGAAGATTAAACATGGAAGTGTTGAAGCAACAATCAAGCAGGGATATGAACAGACAACCGACTATATGGATAAGTGTGGGGGATGTAGAGAAGAAGCTGTCAGTTGTCAAATATTAATGATAGCTAAACTTACAATTTCCCCCGCAGAACCTACCGGAAAAAGTCGACGACTTTCCGCCATCTACACTTATTTTATTGTATAGGAATTTCAATAGAAATTCACTACAATTGCCGCACAGGGGAGGGGGTGTAACTTCAGCAACATAGGTGCGGTTCAATTATAGTATGGAATAACGTGAACCTTCAACAAAAAAGCAAGCCATGGCTGGCCTGTTTATACAACAAGAGCACATTGGCTAACAGAAAAATAATCAATAAATGAATTACTTTGAGAATAGCTGCTTTTAGTTGATTTTTATTGAATTTATTCTCAATTAATGATATTATTTACACATGAAATATTTATATCTATAGAGGAACCAATGAAAAAGATACAATGTTATTGCTTAATTATATTTACTATTTTTATTTTTATGGGATGTCCCGGTGTTACAGAAGACCCAACACTTACACCAACACCGGTAGAAACTGCGTACCCAACTCCAAGTACCACGCCTGATGAAACACCGGATGGAACCCCTGCCATCACACCAGAAGAAACGCCATACGAAACTCCCGGGGAAACCCCGATAAATACACCGGCCCCCCCCTAATAACTGTCTTGGGAGTCACTCTTGATAAAGCAAGTACGACAATTGTAGAGAATAATACTGAACTTTTAATCGCGGTAATTATTCCGGCAAATGCAACAAATCAGGATTTAAGCTGGACATCTGATAATGAAGCTGCTGCAACAGTAGATGCAAATGGATTGACAACAGGTATCGCTCCCGGTGCTGCAAATATAACAGTGACGACCGATGACGGTGATTATACTGATTCCTGTTATGTGAATGTTATTTCCCTTCGTCCGACAGAACCTGCACAGGGGATTATTTTTATTGATACAGATTATAACATTACTGAAATAAGCGGGGAAGTATCAATTATACCTGCAATAGATGAAAGTGAGATTACAGACTATGTATTGTACTGGGGATCAAACCCAACAACAAAAATAACTCCGCCAATTGCGGAAATTGATAAAACAGAAATAACTCTCACACATACCTTTAGTAATAATACTGTAATTCCAAACGGTGCAACACATTTCCTTGTATATACAAAAAATGATCACGGAGAAATGGATACAGGAATTAGTCTGGAAATCCGGGACTTACCAGTCTTTACGATATTCCCCGGTGTTATTTACGGATCAATGAGTCAAATAATTGATACTGTTAAAATCATAGATATAGATGAAGACGGTGATATGGATATTATCCGGAGTAATAGTGATGGTATTGGTCAAGATTTGGATGATTATATTTTATATTATGATAATGATGGAAGTGAAAACTTCACCTTTAAATCCATCGATACAACGTTTTATTCAATAAGTTCCCAAGTCGTATATGATCTTGATGAAGACGGAGATTTGGATATAATCGCATCATCAATCGATCAATCCGATATATACTGGTTTAAAAATAACGGAGTAGAAGTATTTTCAAAAAATGAAATCTATACTTCTTCATCAAATAGTTATTTTAATAAAATCTACCTTGAAGATGTAGATGGCGACGGGGATATTGACATTATGACTACCGGACACAGTACAATTGAATGGTTTGAAAATAACGGAAGCGAATCCTTTACACGGAATAGAATCCTTTATAGACAAAATATATACGGAGTACATTTAGTCGTTATTGACCTTGACGAAGACGGCGATATGGATGTCTGCACAGTATACCTCTATGCCGATAGAGTTATTTGGCTGGAAAATGACGGGAGTGAATCCTTTACAGAACATGAAATAGGTACGTTATTTGATGCAGAAGGAATTACTGTTAACGATTATGATGATGATGGTGATTTGGATATAATAGCCGCGGGATATTCCGAGGTAGTGATCTATAAAAACGATGGGTCCGAGTCATTCACAGGATCAACATTATCAAATAATACACGTGGTAATAATATAATACAATGTGTTGATATTAATGGTGACAGTTTAAAAGATATTATTGTTGGATGTGATGCCACACGGTCAGTCTTTTTATGGCAAAATAAAGGTGGATATTTTACACCTACGCAATTACCCGGAAGCTTAGAATATTCGGATATAGATATTGAAGATCTTGACGGAGATGGAGTGTATGATATTGTTGGTGTTGGTCATGGAAAACTACACTGGTGGGATTTTTATTAATAATAAAAATCCTTAGAATTTTCATCGCCTTTGAGAAAGAACATCCTTACCATAAGAGAACAAAGCTGGAGTGCCCCCGGTATGCCAGAAAAGTATTTTATCGTCCTTAAGAAATCACCCTTTCCAGATCATAACAACGAGCCGAAACATTACGGAAAACATGCCGGAATTGACAATTATCGGCAGTAGCCGATTTCCGATTATGCTTTTAAGGTGTATTATCGGCAGTAGCCGATTTCCGATTATGCTTTTAAGGTGTATTATCGGCAGTAGCAAAAGCAGCATCAGATGCCTTGATAAAAGCAAGTACAAGTTACCGTCCCGATCAGATTAAAGCATTTGAAGTGGCTATAAAAAAGGAAAGTAACAAAACTCAATACATCAGATATCGGGGCTTTGGGACTTGGAGGTACGATTACGGCATTAAATACATTTATCGAAATCGGTCCGCAAAGGGCAAGCGAGGTGTGTATCGTAAGCCTCCTCCACAACGTACTTTTTATGCAATGGCCCTGGCAAAAGAGGCTCAGGTAGAACTTGTTTTGGCTATCGGTCCCAGGGCAAAATACGATACGTCTGATTCTGTTAATACACCCGAGGGAATGAGAGCAAGACTTTTAAGTGAAAAAATCACAAAATTTGTGTTTAAATTCACCCGGAAAACATCCATAACCTTTCGGAAACTAATAAACTGATGCCCTGGAATCAATTTCCTGTCAACACTGATGGGAGCGGAACACTGACGTCTATATAATATGATAACGGTAAAAAAATTTTCATAGCTAAAAATCGTGAGTATCAGTTACAATTCTTCCGCCATCAACGATTATACACTGACCATTGATATATGATGAATCGTCACTCGCCAAAAATAAAGCACCATTGGCAATTTCTTCTACCGAACAAACCCTATTGAGAGGGTATGTCCTGGCTATATTTGTCATCCATTTTTCAATCTCATCCGGAGTACGATCACCTTCCGAATTAGCTATTTTAACAAATCCGGGACAATTTCTACAACATTTTTAAAAATATCGGCTGTATACGAAGCCGCACAATTTACAAGGCAATGTAATTTCCCACATTCCTTTTTAATGATCTCTATAACCTTTTTAACCTCATCAGTTTTTGAAATATCGCATCGGACAAATAAGCCTTTGCCCCCATTTTCTTTAATTCTATCAACTGTTCTCTGCCCCATTTCTTCTAACACATCAACTACAATAACATTTGCTCCCTCGGCGGCAAATGTAAATGCGATAGCACTTCCTATTGATGGTCCACCATTTTTATAGCCGAGTGCAGCACCTGTAATCAAAGCTATTTTATTTTGCATTTTTATTATTTACTCCAACCGTATTTTATAATTGTTATTGTATCATAAATATCTTTAAATGGAAATAGAAATTCTTACAGCCCAAAGACATGAAATGCTGTAGACAATACATAAACAGACTGTGTAAAAAATATTTTCTTGTAGCATACCTATTTCTCTCCCTCTGCGCACGAACACTACATTTGTATCATATTTTATTGTAGATATTTTGATCTTAATAGCCAAATTTAAGATTTTCTATAGTTATGGGACAGCCTGAATTAGTTTTTTAAATCTGCACCAATCCGGGCTTCCTGAAGCCGAATCTGTGTTAGAAAAAGTTTATTATTTCTAATTTTAAGCTTTGACGAAATGGCCCTAAGCAGTGACAAATAATGGTAAAATACTCTCCCTCTCAACACACCTCACCCCCCCCAATTGTTTCCGGCAGTAATTGACAATTCTCACTACGACAATTGTCTTAAAAAACATCATCCTGTCAATCCTGTACATCCTGCCTGAAAATTCTTTTTTTGACAGGATCGACAGGATTTAAGCGGATTTTTAATTGTTTTTAAATCTGTGCCAAAAAAACACCAAACCCTGGCATCAATGTCGATTTTCACATCTACACATAATAGCTGCCAAAAGGCTTAGGAAGTACAGCTTTATTTCTTATAAACCTAATTGTTTTTAAAATTATCCTGCAAAGGCTTTCTTTTATTTCGTTATGTCTTGGGATAGGGGCAATCTTACCGTTATTTGTATTTTCATAAATATCATGCCGGGTGCCGTGTCTTCTTAAAAAGCACCCTTTTTTGATGATTTCTTTTATAAAATTTTTTCTTTTCAAATTTGAACCACGAAGTCTTTTGTTTTTATTTCCAAATTAATATCAATTTGACTGTTTTCTTCGATGACCATTGTATACGCATCAATAATATTTTCCTCCAATTCAGTCAGTGTTTCTCCCTGGCTGAATACACCGGGTATTTCCTTTATTCTGCCAACATACCAACCATCATCAAGCCAATATTCTAAAGTAAAATGTCTTTCCATCGTTTTATCCTCTCTCTTTTAATTGTAGCGTAGTTATTGTTTTTATTCAAGAAAGACTTCTTGCACCCTCCACTCCCACAACTCCTCTACCTCCCCATCCTCCTGTGATACCCGGTCTCCTCTCCCAGCCTTTCCGCTTCTTACAAAACTCCGCAAACTGCTCCTCGTACTAATAACCGTAAATGGGGGAATGTGGTTCACCACGGAGGGC
>JAFGRV010000631.1 GCA_016934975.1 Spirochaetales bacterium
AACACCTTAACCCTTTTACAATTGGACTCAACGAATGTTGAGAACACCTTAACCCTTTTACAATTGGACTCAACGAATGTTGAGAACTCTTCCACAAACAGCTTATAATTTGAGAAAAAAATATCAATTTAAGGATAATGGATCTACACCTGGAGGAGGTCTTCCTTGTTTTACCAGATGCTTTAGAATCCTGGTTATCTCGCCAGGATTCATTATCACTGCAACAATTTTCATTCTTGATCCACATTTTTTACAAAACAGTGGATCAACACCATAAACCTTCCTTAGCAGTCTGGCCCAGGTAGATTGCTGCTATTTTTTATCTATTGAGCTTTCTTCTTTTACTTCTTCCAAAGACTCTTCATAGTTTATCTTTTCCAAAGAAACAGGATCCCTGGCTATATTTTGAGCCAAGGCCTCCCTG
Organism: Spirochaetales bacterium; assembly: GCA_016934975.1. Taxonomy (GTDB): domain Bacteria; phylum Spirochaetota; class Spirochaetia; order SZUA-6; family JAFGRV01; genus JAFGRV01. The sequence continues at coordinate 425 of JAFGRV010000631.1, forward strand.
CCTTATCGTTATCTCAAATTTTTTGCAGAAAGGAGTTTTGCAGTCGACTTGATCTTCTTTGCACTGATGGAATCATTTACCTCATCACCGCCATGCTTTCCTATTTTTGCTTGCGGCGAAGCTTTGTTTAACGAGGGTGAAGAAGGAAATGATTTATTTGACCTTATGAAAACAGCGTCTGAAACATCAATTAATTGATAGGTAAACTTATAATTCCTCCCCCTGAACCATATGGTAAAAAGGACAGTTTCCCTATAATTTTCAATTATCCTAAAACATAATAGTGGGAAAGTCAAAAAAAATCAGCAACACAGGATAGGCAAAAGAATCAATATCTGAATAGAGAGAATCTAAAAAATACGATCCCAAATTTTCTTTTTGATTCTCATAGAAATAATAACCTTCTATCAGGTCCTGGTTGGCTGCGCTGGATATTCTTATTTTCATTAAATACTATCGTGAATCTTCTTTTTTGCTTCCTGCCAATCGATAAAGGAATCATTCCCGTTTTTTAACTGCTGTTCCCGTTCTTTTAAAACGGATTCATGCCAGCCGGGAGAAGAAAATTGCTTCTGATCTTTACATAAATCTTCCCATAAGGATTCCATAATTGTTATTTTTTCTTCTATAGTCATACTCTCAAGTGGTAGTGTGTGTTCCATATTATGTCTCCTTATCTATCGATTTTATATCAAATTTAACCTTTTTAAAAGGGGTTGACAATATTAATTGTGAGAATAATTATAAAGATGATCAAGTGGCATGAAGGTTTCCCATAATTTGGACCACCGTAGCAAATATGTAATTAATTTAATGATAGGCCGGATCATCCCGGTACAAAGACCGTTGGAGAGAATATTGAATATGTGCAGCAATAAAAAGGTGTTGTCTTTGGGTGTTCTTAAAATGGGAATAATATGGCAGGATAATTATTCCATATGGACACGAGAAAGAAAAGATAACAGCTATGAATCAATAGGAAAGCTTATTAATGGAAGATATCTATCAGCTATATATAGAAAATTCAGTAAATATGACTATTTTATAATCACTGCTTATGATATAAGAGAAAATTATAAAAAGGATTTTATAGAGAGAGAATTGAGAAAATTATGAAAACAATAAAGGAAAGGCATTTTATTATTGAATATGTTATTCCGGATTCAGAGGAAGAGGAGAAAGAAATTAAAAAAATAATCCATGAAGTTGCAGAAGAAGACATGCAAATCGATCTTTCGGATTATGTAATGGAAAAACCCTGTGACTCCCCAAATATGACCTGATCTTATGTCTTTTCACATAGCTTCTGTATCTGCTTAAGAAAAAAAAAGGACTCGCTTTCATCTCAGGCAAGCTGAAATGTAATTTTTTTCGTCTCTTGAACGAAGTCACCAGGATAAAAATGCCTTTTCCCCTAAGAGCTTGTACACTATACTGATTTTCCGGATGGTTATTTGCAATACAAGGGCAGTTGATTCAAAACATCATACAGAAAATCGGATTTTTTCATTTTTTCTACAAAACCCTTTGCTCAATATTAATAAAAAAACACCATACATTCGCCTCTATCATCAATTTTAAGCAGTTTTTTGTTTTGGGAAATTATAATAAATACCGATTGATAATATTAAGGAGCAAATATGAAAAAATCAATCTTTGTCATCTTTCTATGTGTTATTATTTCACTTTTTTTTATCTCTTGCAGTGTGGAGGAAACGAAAACCACAACTCCTCCTCAATTAATAAAAAATCCTTCTTTTGAGGAAGAACATTCCGGATGGGTTTCCGATTGGTATCAACGGGCATTATACGAAGCAGATGATAATGTCCAGTATAAATTGATAAAAGGAGATGCCCACTCCGGGAACAATTCACTTTCTATTCAAAATTTAAGACCGAATGACAGCAAGGTATATCAATATATTTCAGTGGTACCGGAAACTATCTATAAAATTTCCTGCTGGATAAAGGCAAATAATATAACAGGAAGTGTCGGGGCAAATATCGCCGTACTTGATTCCGGGGCCCATTCCACTCATTTACGAGACACAAAAGGTGCATGGCAGCAAGTCGATCTCTACGGAATGACAGCTCCGTATCAGTCTGTAATGCCTATTGGTATTCGTATCGGTTCCTGGGCAGCCGACAGCGAAGGTTCCGCATTGTTTGACGATATCACCATAGAAAAAGTCATTACGCCCCCCCCTCGAAATATTACAATTCACTCCTTTGCTTTTAATTATAATTATGATGACCAGAAAGCCGAGATCTATTTCGAGAAAATGAATGATCCTCGTTATACCTCGCAAACGCTTCATATATCCGTATTTATCGCATTTTTAGCCCTCATGACGATTATTTGTGTCTTTCTCTATACTTTTTTTGTAAAGAACAAACTGCCGAAGATGGATAGTATCCTTCATACTACATTTACCCAATGGTATGCTCTCCTTATCGGGGCTTTCTTTATTCTCTTTTTTGGTGTGTATACCTTAAGTCCCGGAATTATCAATGTCCTTGATATTCAGGTGAGCCTTATCCTTTTCTTCATTATCGGTGCTGCCATATGTATTTTTCTTTACCGATACAAAGCCCTTACACCGGATAACCTCATTAAAGTTATACTATTGTTGGGAATCGGTTTAAGAATTTGCTACTTTTTGTATACACCTTTTACAGATCCGCTTTACGACCGTCAGCATGACATCTGGGGGACCTGGAGTCATACGGATTATATAAAACATATCGCAAATACTTTCAGCCTCCCCCCGGTGGGAACTCATGAAGCGTATCATCCTCCCATACATTATTTCCTCTCGGGGATTATCTACAAACTCGCCACATTATGCAACCTGAACGAGACCTATGCATTCAGGGCAGTTCAGGTATTTCTGGTATTTGTTTCCAGTCTTACTCTTTTAATTATGTATAAAATATTTAAACTGATAAAATGCGATATAAAAGTGACCATCTTCGGGATGGCTTTTGTCTGCTTTCTCCCCTCACTTATTTTTATGTCTGTCTACCTTAACAACGATTGTATTCTGGCCTTTTTTTATACCCTCAGTTTTTATTATTTGCTCAAGGTGATCGACTCACAATCAATAAAGCACACAATACTTCTTGCTCTCTTTACCGCATTAGCAGTACTCTCAAAAAAATCAGCTTTTATTTTATTCCCTCTCTGTGGTATTGTTTTTGCGATTGAATTATTTAAAAACCGTAAAAATTATAAACAGTATATAAAACTCGGGATTATCTTTCTCCTTATCGCCATACCCCTTGGGTTCTCATTCCAGATACGAAATTATATCCTCTTTCAGCAGGGACTTTCATATTCCGTTCCTGTCACGGCACCTGTCATGACACACAACCCTTTTCATCTCTTTTATGTATCAATAGAAAAACTACTGGAACACCCCTTTCCCCCGGAAGACGGAGCGAACAGGGTATTTTTATTTATGGAACTCATACGGACGTCATTATTCAGCGCCTTTACTTTTCGAAAGCCTTTGGGAGGGTTCCCCGATGTGGCGGTGATTCTCATGTTTGCCTATCTCGTGAACCTTGTGATGCTCCTGCTTTATTTCTTACTGAGTAAAAAAGCGGATTATAAAGGAAAAGGATATATTCTCCTTATCAACTTTATTATCTCCATCATTCTTTATATTCAGATGCATTTTTCATCACCATATCATACGACCCACGCCTTCCGGTATTTAGCCCCGTTTATAAGCATCTCTTTCGGCTATTTTATCGGACAGGCGAATGTGAAATTCGGGGAAGTAAAATTCCCCGTGCTGCGGTTCATAATTAAAGTACAATTTGTCTTATGGTGTGCAAGTTCTGCCATCTTGATATATCTTGCGGGATTTTGATGAAAGCATATTGCAGGTAACATAGTCTCTCACGGAGCGCACAGCCAGTTTGTGCATTCTGTGAGAGATTTTTTTAAAAAATAGTTGCTTATTCTCTCATCAATTTTATTTTTTTTTGATGATCTGCCATTTTATCTTAAAATTCCAAAGACTGATTTCTGCGAATTGAAAGTTATCATGAACAAAGCCCCTGTTTTAATAAAAGCAGTTGATTGTGAACAGGTGG
>JAFGRV010000632.1 GCA_016934975.1 Spirochaetales bacterium
AGGCATGACCATAAATTCCTGAAAATCCACTGAATTATCCGCGTGAGAACCGCCATTAATAATATTTGCCATGGGGACCGGCATGAGTGATGCATGGTATGCACCAAGATATTTATAAAGCGGGAGCTCAAGATAATTTGCAGCGGCCCGGGCTGTAGCAAGAGAAACACCAAGGATGGCATTTGCCCCAAGTTTTGCCTTGTTCTCCGTGCCGTCCAGCTTAATCATGGTAATATCAACACAATTCTGGTCAAGGGCATCAAGACCGATTACCCGTTCCCGGATTTTTGTATTCACATTTTCCACTGCTTTTAAAACACCTTTTCCCAGAAACCTGGCCTTATCATTATCACGAAGTTCGACAGCTTCATGTTCACCTGTTGATGCACCTGATGGGACACAGGCTGTGCCAAGTGTTCCGTCATCAAGTTCAACCTCTACTTCGACAGTAGGATTTCCACGGGAATCAAGTATTTCCCTTGCATATACTTCTTCAATATAGCTCATATGTTACTCCTCGATACTTATTTATAAATACATCTGTTTGTATTCACAATTATCTAAATGGTTTTATGAGACTATGTCAAGGGGGATACCACAAAAACTCGAAAGGAGAAAGAAGATTCGGCAACACTTGCCTCTTTCCCATTAACCCTGTACAATATCCACCATGAGCAGATACAACGTTATTGTCACAGACGACCGCTTTGATTCATACACGGAAGAAGAACAAATCCTGCTCAAAGTGGATGCTTCTCTTAAGGTATATAACTTCACCACCGGCCATGAATTTCCCCCGGAAGTCTTAAACGCCGATGCACTCCTGGCAAACCTCTGTCCCATAGATGGAGATGTGATAAAAAAACTGTCACGGTGCCGCATTATTTCACGCTACGGCGTGGGATATGATAATGTTGATGTCAAGGCAGCAACAGCCGCGGGCATCTGGGTCACGAATGTACCGGATTACTGTAAAGAAGAAGTATCCGACCATACCCTCGCCCTCCTTCTTAATTGCATCCGAAAAATATCATATATACATAAACGAATCCGTGAACATGGATGGAATAAACATCAGGAACTTTCCATTTCACGGATAAAAGGAAGAATTCTCGGACTTATCGGCTATGGCAGAATCGCCCGGGCTGTGCATAATAAAATAAAATGCTTCGGTTTTGAAAAAGTCCTGGTCTATGATCCGTATATAAAAACTGAAAGTATCTTAAATCAGGGCGCCATTCCGGTATCCATGGAAAAGCTTCTGGAAACATCAGACTTTATATCAATCCATGTCCCCCTCACCCAGGAAACAAATGGATTTATCGGTGAAAAAGAATTAAGGCTGATGAAAAAACAGGCTATCCTCATAAATACCTCCCGGGGTCCGGTGGTTGATGAAGATGCACTTGTAAAAGCACTTGAAGCAGGAAAACTGCAGTCCGTGGGACTGGATGTATTTGAACAGGAACCGCTGAACCCCCAAAGTCCACTTCTCCACCTGGACAATGTAGTCCTCACCTCCCACATGGCTTACTACAGTATAGAGGCGCTTCATGAGCTGAAAATCAAAGCAGCGGAGAATATTACATCGCTATTTACCAGGGGCAGACCAATTTACCCGGTTAATTCAATTTAATAACCGGACAACCGGGGACGGAGCTGGATGAACGGGGACGGAGCTTTACATTGAAATTATCATGGCGAAAGGATGATACATGAATAAAGTATTACGACAATTGCGCCTCTATGGACTTATTCCAATTATTACCATTGATGACGCGAAAAGTGTGAGGCCTCTGGCGCAGGCTCTTATAAAAGCTCATCTTCCTGTACTTGAAATCACCTTTAGAACTCAGGCTGCCGAGGAAGCACTTCATATCATTTCCGAAGAATTCCCGGAGATACTCTTAGGCGCCGGGACAATCCTTACACCGGAAAATGCGGAAAAAGCAACAAAGGCCGGTGCGCGGTTTCTCCTTTCCCCGGGATTTAATCCCAGGGTTGTGGATTACTGCCGGGAACATTCCATTACAATTGTACCGGGAATTAACTCACCGACTCAAATCGAGCTGGCACTTGAAAAAAATATCAGGGTTCTCAAATTTTTCCCCTCCGAGGCATCCGGGGGAATAGAACTGATTAAGTCCATGGCAGCACCTTTTCCGGATATTCATTTTATCGCCACAGGGGGTGTCAATAATAGTAATATTGCGACATATGTCGCATTTCCGGGGATTTTAGCCTGCGGGGGGAGTTGGATTGCAAAGGAAAAAGATATTGCAGCGGGGAGATTCGAGGATATTACGGTTACGGCAAAATCCGCTATTCGAAATATGCTTGGATTTAAGGTAGCATCAATCCAACTCGGCGGAATCGGGGAAAAGGATGAGACAGCAATCGAACCTGTCTTTTCAGAGCTTTTACATCAGCCTGTAAAAAAATCCAATACGACAATTGTCGTAAGTGATATTTTAGAATTCAAAATCCCCGGCACAACAGATCTTTCCCACACAATTTGTCTCACAACGAATGATTACGAGAGAGCTTTGTTTTATATGCAGCAGCAAGGCTATAATGTTCAGGATAAAACAGATGAACAAGGTTTACGGGAATTATGGATTACCGAAGTCATCGGGAATTACAGCATTAAAATCACAAAGGCAGGCGTACATGAACAAAGATGAAATAGAAACAATATTTAAAAAACATGGGTGTACGGACTTTAGGTGGATGAATCCGGCCCATATTATTGTTTCACAGTGGGTTCGGGTAAAATGTACCTTCGGGTGCAGTGACTATGGACGGGCTGTCTGCCCGCCGAACACACCTTCTGTTGCCGACTG
>JAFGRV010000094.1 GCA_016934975.1 Spirochaetales bacterium
CGAAATCATGATACGTAAAAATGATTACAATAATTATAACAGAGTAACCTCGATTATCAAGTCACGGGAAAAATTCCGCCCCAGGGGCGAATGGTTTATTCCCTCACCCGAAGCGGAAGGCGGCTGCGGTGTTACGGGATTTGCCTGTACGATTCCCGTAAGCGGAAAACACATTTACGAGCCTTCGATCCAGATGCGGAACCGTGGTAATGGAAAAGGCGGAGGTATTGCCGCGTGCGGTCTGGTGCCTGAAGACTTCGGGGTGTCCCGGAAAATACTCGAAGATGATTATATACTGCAAGTAGCCCTTCTCGATACCGGGGCACGGCTGGAAGTAGAAAAAACCTGTATTGAACCCTTTTTTACCATCCATCAGGGGGGGATGGTAAGTGTGGTAGATGATTTCCGTGACGTACCATTACTGGAAGTCCGTCCCCCGGATATTTCCCGTTATTTTGTCCGGGTGAAACCGGATGTTCTTGGGAAATTTGCAGAGAAGCAGGGACTAACTTATATGACAGAGCGTGAAATAGAGGATGAGTTTGTTTTTCAGAATTCCTTTAAACTGAATAATACTTTTTATTCATCCCTGGGTGATAAAAAAGCCTTTGTCATGTCTCATGCAAGGAATCTCATTATTGTGAAAATTGTGGGGTTTGCAGAGGCTGCTGTTCAATATTATAAAATGTCGGAAACAAAAGCACATATCTGGATAGCTCATCAACGGTATCCTACAAAAGGCCGGGTCTGGCATCCCGGAGGTGCCCACCCTTTTATCGGCATGAACGAGGCCCTTGTTCATAATGGTGACTTTGCGAATTATCATTCGGTAAGTGAGTACCTTGCCCAGGCAAATCTATTTCCCCAATTCCTGACTGATACGGAAGTCTCGGTCATGCTCTTCGATCTTATGAACAGGGTATATAAATACCCCATCGAATATATAATCGAGGCCCTTGCTCCTACAACGGAACTCGATTTTGACCGGCTTCCCCCGGAAAAACAGAAAATCTACGCCGAGATTCAAGCCCTTCATACACATGCTTCTCCGGACGGACCCTGGTTTTTTATTATTGCCCGGAATCTGACAGAGCAAAAGGCTTTCCAGCTGATGGGAATTACCGACACTGCCATGCTCCGTCCCCAGGTATTTGCTCTACAGCAAGGAAAAGAGGTCTCCATCGGCCTTGTCTGTTCGGAAAAGCAGGCGATTGACGCAACCCTTGCAAGCCTTGCATCGGAAGATCCGCGGTTTACTCCTGTGGCGGATATGTACTGGAACGCCCGTGGGGGGAGCCATGCAGACGGCGGCACCTTCCTCTTAACAGTAAGCCCGGATAAAGATTCGGACTCGACATATCATCTTGATGTCACGAATAAATTCGGGAGTGAAGTAGTGTTAAAACCGGGTCAAATCCATTGCAATTTATCCATTGATTTTGTTACGCCTGAAAAAAGTGTTATGGATAAAGACCGGGCAATAATACATGAAACCATGAAATTGAAAGATCCCCAGCCGCTTTTTTCATATCTTATGGAAGAAATAGAGTTGATGGATTATGACAGACTGCGCTGGCTTGTGAAAGAAATCGTACATCAGACTCTCAACACATCGGTCCAAACCGGGATAGAACTTTTAACCTTATGTCTTGACAGACGTTATCCCACGGGTGAAAAGAAACGGAGCTCCGTGCTTACCATTGTACGGGCCGGGCTGGAAAACATTTTTTCCGCTCAACCCCTCTTCGGTGACAAGCGGGAGAGTACCCACGTGCGGATTACCTGGGATACAAGAAATCAACTCAGGGCCCCCCATCAACCTGAAAAAACATTACTCATTGATGCCCGCAGGTTTACTCCCGAAGGAGATACCTGTGACGCGACTCTCGGGGTTCAGGCGTATAAACTCGGGTGGAGACATTTAATTCATTATAATTCACGGGGAACACGTTTTCACGGGGTGGGTTTCGGACCTTCGACCACGGGTTTACGAATCGATTGTTATGATAACCCCGGTGATTATCTTGGATCCGGAATGGACGGCCTGGAGATCTATGTTCACGGAAATGCCCAGGACCAGTTATGCCAGATATCCAAGAACGGGAAAATAGTTATTTTCGGAGATGTGGGACAGACATTTCTTTACGGGGCAAAAGGCGGAACTGTTTATGTCCTCGGGAATGCAGCGGGACGACCCATGATTAATGCGGTCGGCCGGCCCCAGGTCATTATCAATGGTACTGCCCTGGATTTTCTCGCGGAATCTTTTATGGCGGGTGATCCTTTGAATGGAGGCGGTTTCGCCATTGTAAACGGATTACACTTTACCGAAGACGGAGCCATAACAGGTCTTGAGTTTCCCTATCCCGGAAGTAATCTCCTTTCACTCGCTTCCGGAGGAGCAATTTATGTCCGTGATCCCCACCAGACACTTGTGGATGAACAACTGAACGAGGGTGAATATTCGGACCTCACTGATGATGACTGGAAACTTATTCTTCCTTTTCTTAAAGAAAATGAGGAATTATTCGGTATTGAGATAGAGCGGGATCTCCTCACTGTAGACGGGGAAGTAAAAAAACCTGAACATGTTTACAGAAAAGTCATCCCTGCAAAAAAATAGTACGGATGAGGTTCTTGCAGCAAGAACCAACTTTAACAAATGTGGAGTTTTAATTCTTTCCTTTTTTTATGAAGTAAAAGAATTAAAACTCCAAAAGCTGATTGCGAAAATTACTATTTTAGCAATCAGCAGGGATACCAGGATCATGCACGTATCGGAGAATTTATGAATGAAATAAAAAATCTTATAGTGGAAAATACACCTGTAAAGGTTGTCAATCATAGTAAAGAGAAAACCCTTTGCGGCGCAGTACTGGTAGTCGGCGCCGGTATTTCAGGTATCCAGGCATCGTTGGATCTGGCGAACGCGGGATTCTATGTGTATCTGCTGGAGGAAAGTCCGGCGGTAGGCGGCCGGATGGCACGGCTGGATAAAACCTTTCCCACGGGGGACTGCGCGACATGTATTATTTCCCCGAAACTTGTCGAATGTATCCGGGATAAAAATATCGAAGTCATTACATTGGCGGATATTGTAAAGATTGATGGTGAGGCCGGGAACTTTAGGGCAACAATAAAACAGCGCCCCCGGTTTGTCGATATAACCAAGTGTACGGGATGCGGTGATTGTACGGCAGTATGCCCCGTAGATTTGGCGAGTCCTTTCGATGAAGGGATGGGGGTGCGGAAAGGGATTGATAAATTCTATGCCCAGGCTGCTCCGAATGCCGCAATTATTTCAAAGAGATTCCGGGCACCCTGCAGCTCCGGTTGTCCCATCGACCATAGTATTCAGGCTTATGTTACCCTTATTGCAAAAGCCAAGTTTAAAGAAGCAGCGGCGATTATCCGCCGGGAAAATCCCCTCGCGGAAGTCTGCGGACGGGTCTGTTTTCATCCCTGTGAATCCAATTGTAACCGGGGAGAAATAGACGAACCCATAAGTATTTGCAGACTCAAACGATTTGTCCTGGAAAAATATCCCGAAACCGAACCCCCGGCTGTTATGCCCTCGACCGGAAAAAAGGTTGCAATAATCGGCTCGGGTCCCGCGGGACTCTCGGCTGCCCATTCTCTTGTTCAATACGGCCATGAGGTTGTTATTCATGAAGCCTTGCCTCTCCCCGGAGGGATGCTCGCCGTGGGTATTCCCGATTACCGGCTCCCCCCGGAGATCCTGAAACAGAATATCGAGTCCATCACCTCCCTGGGTGTAAAAATAAAAACCAACACCCGTGTAGGCACGGATATTACCATGGAGCAATTGCAGACCGGTTTTGATGCTGTTTATTGTGCGGTCGGTGCTCATGAAAGCAGAAAACTCAATATAAAGGGTGAAGAAACTCAAGGCGTTCTTCACGGGGTTGAATTCTTACGAAAAAGCGCTTTAAAAGAGAAACAGGCAATAGGTGAAAAGGTTGTTGTTGTGGGGGGCGGGAATGTTGCCATAGATGTTGCCCTTACTGCCATTCGTCTCGGCGCAAAAAAAGTCGATCTGGTTTGTCTTGAATCACGGGAAGAAATGCCTGCCTTTGATTACGAAATAGAACAAGCCCTGGAAGAAGGAGTCATTATCAACAATGGATGGGGCCCCCTGGAGGTTCTCGCCGATAATAATCAGACCTCTGGTATTACCTTTATTGCATGTACATCCGTTTTTGATGATGATGGCCGATTTAATCCCTCCTTCGATGACTCTATTAAAAAAACAATAGACTCAAACACGGTCATTATTGCCATCGGGCAGAAATCGGATTTATCCTTTTTATCCGGAATGAGTCACATTCATAATGGAAGGACCATTCAGACAGATCCCTTGACCTTTGCCACAGCTCTCCCCGGAATCTTTGCCGGCGGCGATGCGGCAAAAGGACCTGCCAGCGTGATCGAATCCATCGATCATGGCAAAAACGCGGCTATGAGTATACATAATTATCTTACCGGTAAACCACTCTCCGAAGGTATGAAGATGCGTGACATACCGCCGAATCCCTATTCCCCGGACGACCTGATGAGGATAAAAAATGAAAAGAGAAAGATACACCCCTTAAACCAATCGGAACTCGACGAAGGAGAGACGGTTCGTCCGGTTCCTGAGATGAAATCTCCCCAAACCAGGATAAGTGATTTCTCGGAGGTAGAATCAACCCTTTCAGAGGAAGACGCAATAAAAGAAGCAGCCCGGTGTCTTGGATGCGGCGGCTGCTGTGAATGTAAATTGTGTGAAGATGCATGCAAAGCAGATGCAATCCTCCACGACCAGACGGAAAAGGTATTTGACTTACAGGTCGGGGCAGTGCTTCTCACTCCCGGATTTACCGCATTTGATCCCCTGAAACGTCTGGAATACGGATCCGGTTTTTATAAAAATGTAATCACAAATCTTAAATTGGAACGGATACTCTCCGCTTCCGGTCCCACCCGGGGTGCCATCATACGCCCCTCGGACAATAAACATCCTAAAACCCTCGCGTTTATCCAGTGCGTCGGTTCCCGTGACGCGAAGTGCGGAAACGAGTATTGTTCGTCTGTATGCTGTATGGCGGCAACAAAAGAAGCAATAATTGCAAAAGAACACGAACCCGGTCTTGATGTCACGATATTTTATATGGATTTGCGGGCATATGGCAAGGATTTCGACCGCTATTATGAACGCGCCCAAAAACTGGGGATACATTATATCCGGTGCAGACCTTCGTCGGTGGAGGAAATCCCCGAAACGGGAAATCTTTGCATCAATTATATTGATAGAGAAAATCAATTCATCTCCAAAGAATTCGATATGGTTGTTTTATCCCTTGGGATTGAACCGAGTGAAAAACTGAAAAGTCAGGCTGATTGTATCGGGATCGCCCTGAACAAGTGGGGATTCGCATACACAGATGAACTCGCACCCCTGGATACATCCCGCCCGGGAATCTATGTGGCCGGTGCTTTCCAGGAACCAAAGGATATTCCCGATACCGTTATGCAGGCCAGCGGCGCGGCAGCCCGGGTTATGTCACTCCTCGCCCCTGCCCGCGGGTCTCTTGTGAGAAAAAAAATCTATCCGAATGAACGTGACATCACAGATGAAACCCCGAGAATCGGGATCTTTGTCTGTCACTGCGGGAGCAATATTGCATCTGTTGTTGATGTGGAAACAGTGGCAAACTATGCCAAAACCATTCCTTATGTGGCTTTTGCAGATCATGCCATGTATGTCTGTTCAGATGATACCCAGGATATGATTAAAGAGAAAATTATCGAACATAATCTGAATCGAGTTGTTGTGGCATCATGTACGCCCCGGACACATGAACCGATCTTCCGGGATACCCTGAAAAGCGCCGGATTGAATCAGTATCTTCTTGAAATGGCTAATATACGTGACCAATGCTCCTGGGTACATTCGGCCGATCCGGAAGCAGCGACGAAAAAAGCAAAAGATCTTATCAGGATGATAGCCGGACGGGTGAAATCTCTGCGGGCCCTGGAAGAAGAAACGATCCATGTTTATAAATCGGCTCTTGTAATCGGCGGGGGGATTGCCGGAATGACCGCTGCCCTGGCACTCGCGGGTCAGGGTTTTCCGGTCCATCTTGTTGAAAAATCGGATACTCTCGGGGGTACCATCGGCGAACTCTATAAAACCCTCGATGGGAATGATCTGAAAACATATCTTGCAGATATAATACGAAAAGTAGAAGACAACAACCTCATTACTCTCTATAAAAGTACGGAAGTGATGAAGGTTGATGGGACTGTCGGCGAGTTTACGTCTATCCTTAAGACAGGTGATAACCGGCAGGAAATAAAACACGGTGTCGTCATTGTTGCCACGGGAGCAGTGGAAAAGAAGCCCGCTTCCTACGGATACAATGAGAGCGACCGTGTTATAACCCAGTTGGAACTGTCGGGCATGATGGCGGCAGACGAATTATCCTTACCTGAAAAGGGAACCGTTATTATGGTTCAATGCGTAGAGCAGCGGAATGAAGAAAATCCCTATTGCAGCAGGGTCTGCTGTGCCTCCGCAATAAAGAATGCACTCCTTCTGAAAGAGAAGTATCCCGGTCTTAGGATTATTATTCTTTACCGGGATATCCGTACCTACGGATTCAGTGAGATCGCATATCAGAAAGCGAGATCCAAAGGAATACTTTTTGAACAATATAACCCGGATGCACCGCCCGTGGTAACAGTCGATGATGCAATAAATTTTACAATGTATGATTCTATTTTGAACCAGACCCTTACCCTTCATCCGGACCTTGTCATTCTTTCGGCACCTATCGTGCCAAGGGGCGGCCGGCAGGCCATATCAGACCTGTTACGAGTCCCCCTCAATGCCGACGGTTTTTTTCTGGAAGCACATGTAAAGCTCCGGCCTGTTGATTTTGCTTCCGAGGGTCTCTATCTCTGCGGTACGGCACATGCACCGAAATTTATTAAGGAAACAATTGCACAATCCCACGCTGTTGCAAGCAGGGCAGCGGGAATCCTCTCTAAAAAGGATCTTCCCTTAAGCGGTCAGATCGCGTGGGTCGATCAAAATAAATGTATTTCATGCATGACCTGTGTGAATTTATGTCCATATAACGCACCGCGGATTAATAATGATAATAAGGCGGAAGTCCAGAGTGCCGTTTGTATGGGGTGCGGAAGTTGTACGGCAGAATGTCCTGCAAAAGCCATTACATTACGGCATTATACGGATAGTCAGGTGATCGGGGCGATAAACAATCTTTTATTACATCAAATAAAGGAATCTGCTATTGTTTCACTATTCCCGGAAAATTCAGGGATCGCACAGCCCCGCTGGCAAAAAGGATAGAAGGAGATTATTCATATATGATTCAAAACGAAAATCCAGTAATTCTTGCATTATGCTGCCACTATTGCGCTTTTGCTGCCGCAGACCTGGCAGGATCAATGCGGCTTCAATATCCCGCTTCCGTCAGGGTCCTGCGTTTCCCCTGTACGGGAAAAATCGAAGTGAACTATATCATGGAAGCAGTTGAAAATGGAGCAGACGGCGTTTTAATAGCAGGTTGTCTTCAGGGTGGATGCCACTTTAAAGAAGGAAACCTCCGGGCACGAAGGCGGGTAGAACGCACAAAAAAAATCCTTGAAGAACTGGGACTTGAACCGGAACGGGTGGAGATGTTCAATCTCTCCTCTGCCGAAGGAACCCGTTTCGCGGAAATTGTGACGATTATGCATGAACGCCTTCAAAAATTAAAACCAAGTCCTTTCAGAAAAGAAGTGTCGGAACTAAAAGACGCAAAGATATAAAGATATGAATATATCTATACCGAATAATTTGGAGTAGATGCAAAGGAGAGACGAATGATTGTTGCAAACAGAAAAAAAATACCCGAAATCCGGGATATGATTAAAGATTACGATAAAGTCCTTTTGGTTGGATGCGGAACTTGTGTGACTGTCTGCTTGTCCGGTGGAGAACGCGAAGTCGGTATCTTAGGCTCTGCTTTAAGAATGTCCATGAAACTTATCGGCAGGGAACATATAGTGATTGATGAATGCACCATCGAACGCCAGTGTGAGGATGCTTTTATCGATATCCTCGCTCTCCGGGCTTCAAATTATGATGCCATATGCTCATTCGGGTGCGGCGCCGGTGTTCAGGCATTAGCCGAAAGATTCCCCCAAATACCGGTTTATCCCGGGCTAAACACTCAGTTTATCGGTATTCTTGAATCTCAGGGTGTGTGGGCGGAGAAATGCGCGGCCTGCGGTAAATGCAGACTGGGAGAATATGTGGGAGTATGCCCCATTACACGCTGTGCTAAAAGTATGCTCAACGGTCCCTGCGGCGGTTCCCGGGAGGGAAAATGCGAAGTGAACAAGGATATTCCCTGCGCCTGGCAGCTTATATATGACAGGGCTGTAAAGCTCGGTACAGTGGATACGTTTACTTCCATCGTTTCTCCCCATGACTGGTCCACCGGACTATCCGGGGGAGTCAGGAAGGTTGTCCGGGAGGATCAATGTATCGCAGGTATGGTGCCTGACGCTTGACAGATTGACGTCGATACTCATTGCCGGTATGCCGTTACATCGATAAAAAATTAATCCTCGGTTCCGATAAAGCAGACTGCTTTCTGTTCGACTGTGTTTGCATTGATAAATATTTTCATATTGTTGGGGAGTCTTGAACAATCTATACTCTGAACAATGGAAGCATATTTCTTCGATTCAGGCACCTGTATTTCCAGATCATTTCCCATAGTGGCAAGGAGTTTTTTGTTGATGATATTCTCCTGCTGCCCGGGATAAATCGCGATATAAAGCATATCCAGCTCGACAAGGTCGTTAAAAAAATGAGTTCCCAGGGACACATCCGGGATAAGCTGGTCATGCATTTCCGCAATCTCACAAAGAACAGTAGCGGTATTTATTTCCTGGAATTTAGTCGTCACACCAAGAGAAGGGGAAGACGTACACCACCGTCCCGGTCCGATGAGAAGGATGTTTTTACTTTTATCTTCCCTATGCATTAACTGGCCCATAAGCCGGGCGATGGAATACCGGTCGGTCATGGGCAGTATTCCGTAGGCTTCGGGTTTAACATAAATGATTCTATCGATAATGATCTGTGTGCTCGGTCCGATAATAGGTCCTTTGGTCTTGAGTATAACATCCTCATCTTTTATTTCTCCGGGATCTTCTACCGTATGGATTTCCTTTTTTACCTGGAATGGACGGCACTGGAGGAGGTTGATTTTATAGGTATTCTTATCTATAAAATTTGCAGCAAACTCTATATCCACCGGATAGCGATACGATTTTTCCAGAATCGTGAGAACTTTTTGCATGTCCGGTATAAATTCCGTATGTGACAGGAGTTCATTAAAAGTGAGCACCCAGTAATCGGAATTTCCCTGGGTCGAATACCCGAAGTCGTGGGAGCCCGCGTCATGGGTGGCAAAGATTGTAAAATCCAAATCAGCATTAGTTTTAGCAATGTCATGGAAATAGACATATGTCTGTTTGTTGTTTTTTAAATCCAGAATGTCGACCTTTCGCTGGGCGTATTTTTTTACTTCATCAAAATTGATCTCCGGCCGTTTTTCCGGATTACTCAAGGAGATCACCCTCGTATAATCATCATCATGCCGGTCTACCGCCCTGGTTCCCAAACCGAAAACAAGCCGGAGAACGCCGGTTTTCGGATCAATATCTTTACTCCAGACATACGGATTAAAGGAAAACCCGACTCCCGCGATATGGGGGAAATAGGATTCCTTATATGAAGCCCCGGATACACGCTGGACTAACAGGGCCATCTGTTCATCTCTGTTAAGAAGTTTCCTCTGGGCACGGTAGAGTAGCGCTTCTTCGTCCATTGTACTGGCATACACCGTACGGATCGCGCTGATAAAAGCTTCAAGGCGCTCATCCGGTGTCCCCTGGTTTGTGCAAAAAACGCTTTCATATTTTCCCGAGAAGGAATTCCCATAGGCATCTTCGAGTAAGCTGCTTGATCTCACGATGAAAGGAGATTGTCCGAAATAGTGCAATACTTCTTTTAATTGTTCGATAATATCATCCGGAAATTTTCCCGTTAATAATTTCTTTCTTATTTCTGCTGCTTTTTCTATAAAATTGCTGTTATTCCGCAGACGCCAGCGGGCCCACCAGCAGCCGCTGTCAATGAGATAAGTGTAAAAAACATCGGACCCGATAAAAAAACTATCATGGGGCTCTATTTTTTCCTGGAGTAGCGGATCTTCTTTCCTGATAATAGCCCGGGATAAAAGCATTCCCACTGCTTTTCCCCCGACGAGCCCGGTGCCGATCATATGCTTTCCGATATCAATGAGATCGGATAATTCAAAATAAGAATATGCCAGGGAGAGGAGTTGTTCTTCCCGTGTCACCACCATGCGGAGAAGCCGGTTGAAATATTTTTCATAGAGGGGAGATTTATTCTGCTTTTCGGTGACACGAATCTCATCGGCCTTTATAAACGTACGTATCCACATATCTTTAATACTTTTAGAGAAATCGAGCCAGGGATGAGATACCCCATTGAGAATTTTTGATATGATAATACTTTTAGTTATCGGCAGCAGTTCCTTGTCTTTCCAATGGTGCAGGGAATACATAGTCGGCGTATACCGTTTGTCGACTTTCAGGGGTTGAATATATATCTCCTCGTTGCTGCGGTACACATCTATGATGACTTGCGCGGTACTATGAATCGCGTTTATTGTTTGTGTTGTATGATGATCCCTTAAAAGTGCAAAATATGTCGCCGTATCATAATCATAGAGGTAAGGGCAGGTGAGCCTGAAAAAGTTCCCGAGCATTTGATCGCTGTACCAGTCCACACTCAACTCGGTAAGACAGTCAAAAACATAGAAAACCCCTTTACCGAATTTCTCGATGACCTTGAATATTTCATCGATAAAGTACTCAAATCCATTTTCCGGATGTAATTCATAAAGTTCGTACTCTATATTTTCCGGAAGGAGCCAGGGGTGTTCGGCAAACCTGAAATAAATCAGTTTATTCCCGTCTGCAAAAGCTTTCTTACAAAAAGGATGAACAAAAGGGATGTAATCATCAATGGAAATAACCTGCCATACAATATTGTCCCCGGGCCTTACCCCCTGAAGAACACTATCGAATTCCGGTAAACCCGTACTCATATCAATAGTTTTATCTGTCATAATGACATAGAGTAGATAAAATAAGCTTTAGTGTCAAGGCTTGTGAACCTGGAAGGTTCGTTGCATCTTCCATGGTAGAATAGGAGATAGTATTCTCTATTTTTGCAAGGTTGACACCGCCGGTTTCACTGTAGGCAGCCGGAAATAGTGTTCGCCTCCGGCTGTGAATTGTCCGTAGCGTTTGGATAAGATCACTAAGGGTATTCAAACTACGGATGAAACAGATGTAGACGGATTGTTTACTATAGTATTGTCCAGCATATAACAAATATTCTGTTTTTATAGGTTGTCTTAAGTTGTATTTTTTAAAAGGTTGATGGTTTAACAATCGCTATTTTTTATTTCGGGACTTTTCATCTACAAAAATATCTTAAGTCCTCTATATCAAGATAGTTATCGCCTTTGAAAAAGGCCGATAACTATCCTGAGTCGGGGGTAAGACACACAGGGAATCATCCGATAAATCCGGTCCATACGATTTTTATTTCATCCATCCTTCATTTTACACTTTACGCAGTTCTTCGTATATGTTATACTCTATTTTCTGATTTTCAGAAGGATTGAGTCCGGTCTGCTCGTTGCGCTCCCGGAGTTGTAATAGCAATGCTTCTTGCATATGTCTCAATTCTGTTTATGGAAACAATTACACATACATTTTCAAACACGCCCGGGGTGGTGAGAATAATTACATGAAATTCAATAGTCTGATATATATTATTTTATTTCTTTTTCTTCCATATTATACTATAGCTGATATCACAATCGAAATAGAGTATCCCGAAATTGAGATTCCGGATATCGAAGCTCTCGAAGATGAAATAAATATCTATTTTGAAGATTTTATAGACTATGTGGAAAACGATATTAAAAAAAAAGAAACCATGAAGGGTTTTTCGGAAGCAAATGCCTTTACTCATGCTGCTATTTCCTATCCGGCAATAAATGGTTTTAAAGCCATATCTTTTTGTCTTAATCTATCTGCGGCCGGTCAATTGTTTTCTATAGATTATGATGAAATTATCTCCACCATGGAAAATACGACAATAGAAGAAGATATTTATCTGGGTTTTGGTTTTCAACCATTTACCTGCTCCCTTGAGATGAATCCTGGCTTTTTTTTTCCGTCACTTCCGGATTATTTTACCAGGCTTAATCTGGGATTGCATATCGGCGGAGCTTCTTTCTTATATCTCACATATCCTCTTTTTTCATTCAATATCGGATTATTCGCATCCTATGCATTCCGTCCGGAACAGCAATTATTTAAAATGTTGACCTGGAACCCGCTAAAAATATATACCGGTGTGTCTTTTTTTTATAATGAAATTACTTTCCCCTTTGCTTTTGATCTGGAACTTCCCATATCCCTGGATGGACCCGGACCCATAGGAGAGATTACCGGTGATGTGATTATTCCTTTTACCCCGGAGGCAAGCCTTAAATCCGAAACCTTTGTATTACCCCTGGGATTGATGACTTCCTTTCAAGTCGGATGGTTTTTTAGTCTGGATATGGGATGCGGATTCGATCTCTTGCTTGGCAGGGCATATATATCAATAGAAGATGAAGCGGAAATCTCGCTTTCCGGAGAAATCGCAACTTATACGGAATCGACGGGTAAGGTGATTATAAACGGCCACATCCACGAAAGCAATCCTGATTTTTTACGGGCCAGAATGTCGATCGCCTTTGGTTTCGATTTTGATCCCCTCCGGATAAAAATACCTTTCGTATATTATTTTGATAATGGAATAAGCGCGGGAATTAAAATAGGAATAAGTTATTAAATGTTGACGGTCAAGAGAATACATTTTCGAAGGAAAGTATTATTTGTCATTATATTTTTTATCGCTTTACTCAATTCTCTGTCTGCGGAAGTGTATCCCCGGCCGGTGGTCACCATCTGTCCTTTCCTTGCATCTTCGATGCTTTTATATCCCTCCCCATCCGAAGATTTTCTCGAAATGGGAAATGGGCTGATGTTAGGTTGTGGAATGGCAAATATTTTTATTCATCATCTTTATGCCCAGTTATCTGCCGATTTCGAGATCAGTAATCCGCGAATAGAAGATATCAATTATCATAATTTTTATAACTTTGTTTTATCCTTAGGTTATCAATTCCCCCTGTTAGATTCCCTGCTTTTAGTCCCGGCCATCGGCACAGGCGTGGTATTTCAGCATACCACTTTAGGCATTTATTACAGCCCGGTCATTAATATCGGTGCAAGCCTCGATATAAATTTGATTAAAAATCACCACCTCTTTTTTTCTTTTGATACCAGTTTTCTTATTTTCGGTTTACATGAACCATTATTCAGGTTTCAACTCGGTTTCATGAATCATTATCAGGTTATCCCGGAAATCCCCGAAAAAACAATCGCTGCAATTCGTATCAATCCCCCGTTATTTTCTCCCGATGGAGATGGCTATAATGATCTGGCAGAAATAGCTTTTGATGTGACATCCTTTTGTAAGATTAAGCATTGGTATCTTTCTATTTTAGATCCTCACGAGAATATCTTTATTTCCTTCACGGGTAAAGGTTCCGTACCGGAAAAAGTGATGTGGGATGGACATTCCGTACACGGAAAACTCGTTGAACCGGAGACAAATTACAATGTTATGCTGCAATTGTACGATGAGTTGAACCGGGAGACAATAACACGGAGTGTTATTATTACGGATACACTTTCAGTCCGGGAAATCCCCAAAGAATCCAAAGTCTCTATCCGGATTACTCCCCGGCTTTTTTCCCCTGATAATGATAATAATAACGATCTGGCAGAGATATGGCCGGATGTGACAGCCTACTGCCGGATTGATAGATGGACCCTCACTATTTTAGACCCGGAGTATCATGATTTTTATTTTTTGTCCGGGGAAGGTGAGGTGCCGAAGAAAATAACCTGGGATGGCCATTCAACTGACGGCGATCTTGTTGAATCGGCAATGGAATACTATGTCAATCTTTCAGTCTACGATGAATACAACCGGAAAGCGGAAGCGAATCAGGTGATTTATACGGATATCCTTGTCATGAAAAAGGATGATAGAATTAATACGAGAATACAATCTATCACCTTTGCCCCGTATTCCGCAAGTCTTTTTATAAACGACAGTGTGGAAAAAACGACAAAAAATATAGAAATTTTAAACAGGCTTGTGGAATTGTTTACCCAATACAAGGACTATACGATCCGTATCGAGGGCCATGCCAATCATCTGGATTGGGAAGATCCGGAAAAGAAACGGATAGAACAGGAAACGATACTCCTGCCCCTTTCGCTCAAGCGGGCGCAGGTGGTAAAGGACTCCCTCGTCATCCTCGGTATAGAAGAAGACCGGATTTCCGTCTTCGGGTACGGAGGGGATGTACCATTGGTTCCTTTCGATGATATCGATAACCGCTGGAAAAACAGGAGGGTCGAGTTTGTTCTTATACGCAACAGTTTATAGTGTGTCATTTCCCGGCAGCAGATAAGTGTTTTTCATTATGCCTTTCCGTGAAAGGAAATGACACACTTACTACAATCGGAAATACTGACAATTTTTAAAATTATCAGTATATGAAGAGCGGGGAGAAGGTGAAATAATAAAAGCGATGTCTTACAGAAAAGAGTCTATCGCCGGTGTTAAAAAAGAAACAGATATCCCTGTTATAATAAGACCTGTTGATATAAAGAATAAGCTATGGCCGATCTCATAGGTAAAGTAGCCCTCTTCTATCAACCCGAGAATATCAATAATTCCGTAAATCATAAAACCGATTCCCGTAAGAGTACCTGCACCGCCGGCGAATATGATCCTCATATTATTGGCCTTGATAAGTGTGTCATCTGCAACCGGTAAGGTGATAGGGGGGAACTCGAAATCATCCTCTGTTCCCCTTTCTGCCTCGGCAAGTGCCAGGCCGAGGGGTGATAGGGAGAAAGGTGTAATGGAATAGGAAAAAAAGGGGAGAATGATTATAAGAAGAATAAAAAATAATAGTCTCATTTTTGACTCTCTATAGTACCACAATCATAAGCTTTTGGTCAAAGGAAAAATTACCTTGGTTTTTCAGCCTGAACCAGCCAATGCATTAATGGTTGAGGAAATTTCTTTACCTTAAAATTTATAAAACCGGTCGTTTTGAGCCAGCCATGTAATTCGTCATCGGAAAAAACCCAGCCATTCGTCGTGGTTAAAGCCATATTGACGGCAAAGAGTGCGGAAAAAGTGGGCTTCGTATGTGTTTTGTCTGTCATCATATCAAGAATCCAGACCTTACCCCCTGGTTTTAAGGCTGCATAGGCTTTTTCAAAAAGGGAGATGATGTCCCCGGGAGTTTCCTGGTGAAGCATACCGAAAAAAAGAATCGTATCATTTCCCGGTGGAAAATCAGCCGAATGATAATCTCCGGCAATTGTTTCTACCCGTTTCGCCATTTTTTGTCCTTGAATGAGCTCCCGGGCGATGGCCGCAACCTCGGGAAGATCCATGACAGTACATTTTAGTTTGTGATATTTTTGAGCAAGAAGCACCGAATAAGTACCCGGACCTCCCCCGATATCCAGGAGTTGCCTGCAGCCATCCAGGTCGATGACAGGAACTATCATATGTCCGATCCAGAGAGCTCTGCCATGCATGGCAAGAACAAAATTTCTGGTACGGTCAGTATCTTCCCCCAGATGGATTGCCGGTTTTTCCACAGGTTTACCGGATAAAACCATTTCTTTCAGCTGACCCCAGGCAGGATACACATCCCTGTTATATCGTATTGCCTGGCTTAAATTACCCGGACGACCGGGGACAAGGAATAACTCGGATTCAGGGCTGTTCGAGTAGTGGTCTCCGTCTTTAATAAGGAGCTCAAGAGCCACGCAGGCATCCAGGAGTAATTGTGTTCCTCGTGGATTGCTGCTGCATTGACGTGCAATCGTTTTGCAGTCTCCTTTTTTTAAGGTAGCCAGGGCATCAAAAATTCCCAGATCAATTGCAGTGAAAAGAACGCAGGAATTGTAAAATGCATTAGCCAGATTGATAATTTTTGTGGGATCAGGCATTATTTTCTCCTTCTTCTTCCGTAGTTTTATCATTTTTTTTTCTCTCTTTATTTCGATTTATGAAACGTATTGCTCCCCACCCTAATGCGGGAATTGCAAGAGCAGTCCATACGGCAGGCCAGGGATTAAAAACCGAAGAAATCTCCCCAAAATAACTATACACAAAACAGATTGGCAGTGTACCGAAGATGACTGCCACAATAAACATTATCGGTGAGACCTGAGTAATCCCCGCCAGGCAGGATAAAATTTCCGTAAGCATAGGCACCGGCCGGCTTAAAATAATGGCGAAGATTCCGTATTTTTCAAACCAAAGCCGTACTCTGGTAATATCCTCTTTTCCGATTAGGCGTATAAAAACTTTTTTGCCGCCGATCCGGCAGGCAAAAAAGCCGATTAAAGCGGCAAGGAAAGCACCAATAAATGAAACCAGGCCCCCCGTAAAAAAGCCGAGAAATTTCCCGGATAAAGTCATAACGATGGATGATGGAACAGGAAGCAGGATATCTATGACTAATAAAAAGATTATCGAAAGACTCACCAGTATTTTCCCCATTGTATTGCTGCCTAATGAAGAGATTTTTTCTTCAATATAATGACCATCCAGAATACCGAGGTTATCTCCGATTATAAAGAGAACGGAAAAAAGTACGACTAAGAGGGCCACAAGTATAAATATCTTTTTCATAGCATTATCCTTGAATTGTAACCATCAATTTTTACTCCATTATAAAAAACTATCAGACAGTGTCTATACTATCATAATAGATAAACATAACATCCTATTCAAGGGATGGAAACTACTATTATTGATTTTTTATGTTCTCTATAGACAATTTTTTTGAAATATCAGTATTACCAATTAACATGAGAATATTATCATTTTTTCTATTCGCATTTTAGAAAACTTATTTGATCCGGGGGATGGTTACACTCTTTAATATGCTTGATTGATGATGTAATTTAACGTAGTTTAGCGTTTTTTAAAGTATTTTAGTGTATGCTCATTCTGCTTTTATCTTGACAAAATAATCTATATCATTATAGTTTATAGCTCATGAAAGGTAATACCTTTAACCCGGAAAATGAGATTATGACAATAAAAGAGGTTTCGTCATATCTTAAGCTGGCAGACAGAACCATTTTAAAGATGGCCAATATGAATCAAATCCCTTCTGTAAAAATCGCAAACCAATGGCGGTTTATGAGGTCTATTATTGATGATTGGCTCATATCCCGGATGAAAGTCCTCCCCGGGAATGACCTTTTACATCTTGTGTCCGGTCCGAAGGAATTAATACAATTTGAAAAAATCATACAGGAAAAATATGTCGTGATGAATTTGAAAGCAGGCTCTATCGAGGAAATCCTCTTTGAGCTTATAAAGCCTCTTATAAATGAAGGACATATCGAGGATGAGATGGATTATTTAAAAAAACTCCTTTCCCGGGAAAAGCTGCTCTCCACAGGAATCGGCAGGGGAGTTGCCATCCCGCATCTTCGAAATCCCGGGGAGCAACTCGTCAAACAACCTGCTGTGGTAATAGGAATATGCAGAGACGGCACTGATTTTAATGCCATTGACGGGGAGAAAACCTATGTTTTTTTTCTTATTTCCACGGATAGTGAAACACTTCATGTACGCATCATAGCGAAATTGAGCCGGCTTTTTATAAACGGAGAAAATATTGCGAAAATTCTTGATGCAGACTCGGCACAGTCGGTGGTCGATGCATTGTTAGCTATTGAAAAGACCCTGAAATAATGGGAATATAAAGGAGGGGATCGTTATGAGTTTTATTAGTCTTTTGAATCCCGACAGCATACAAATCGGAACCAATGCAAAAACAAA
>JAFGRV010000633.1 GCA_016934975.1 Spirochaetales bacterium
GGAGAGAACTGATAGATGGTATCGTTTTTAACATGTCTCCGGCACCATCAAGAAGGCACCAGGAAATTTTCGGAATATTATTTAATTTGTTTTTTAATTATCTTACAGATAAAAAATGCAGGGTTTATGGAGCACCATTTGATGTACGATTTCCTGATTCCCATGAAGAGGATGAAGCTATTACAACAGTAGTTCAGCCGGATATTCTGGTTGTCTGTGATGAATCGAAACTGGATGACAGGGGTATGAAGGGACCACCTGATTTAATTATTGAAATCACATCTCCTGCGACTTCACACCTGGATTTAAAAGAAAAATTTGATCTTTATGAAAGACACGGGGTAAAAGAATACTGGATCGTACACCCCTATGAAGAAACTGTTATGTTAAACTTATTAGGTTCTGATGGTGAATATCAAAAAGCGAAACTTTTTGCAGGTGATGACAAAATAGAGGTAAGTATTTTTAAGGATCTTATTATAGATCTTAATGTTGTGTTTGATAGAAATAAAAATAAATCCCTTCCCTCGCAATGATTTCCGGATAGCTCTTTAATAGCCCTCTCTAAAACACACCTCAATCCACCTCCCTTTTCTCTATCTCCCCCTCCCTCCCCTCCGCGTTCCTTCCCTCTGCGCCTTCGCAACTCCGCATTCCTTCCCTCTGTAAAAAAAAGGCAGCTCATATTTTTTGCTTTTCATAGTTTTCACAGAAAGAAAAGTATATCCGGATTCCATAAAGGCTGGAGCTTGAAATACAAGGAAAATGCCGGGAGGGTATAGGTGAAAAAAAACTGCTTTGCCCGCACTTCTCTAATCTAGTATAATTAACTATACTACGAAAATGGATCGACATATGTCCTTAAAGGAGTTGCCATGGCTAAAAAATTTAATGTTACCGGAATCTGCATCCCTGGTAAACACTATATGGTGGATACAGCCTCAAAAATTGAAAAAGCTATTGCAGCCATAGAAGAGGGAGACTACATTACCATCAACTATCCCCGGCAATTCGGAAAAACCACTACTTTGTTGCTCCTGGAGCGGGAGTTGGAAAAGAGGGGCTTTCTGCCTATTTCTATAAGCTTTGAAGGTATAGGAGATGCGGTCTTTGAAGATGAAAAAATATTCAGCCGGACATTTATCAGAAAAATATCCGAGGTGTTTAATTATAGTAACAAAGAGCTGGCAGAGTATTTTCTGGAAAAAAGGGAGAAGATAGAAAATTTTGACAGTCTGTCACAGGTAATTAGCCAATCTGTTATCGATCTAAAGAAAAAAATTGTCCTGCTTATCGATGAAATAGATAAAAGCAGTAATAATCAATTATTTTTGAGCTTCCTGGGCATGCTCCGGGAAAAATACCTTCGACGTAGTACAGGTAAAGATTTTACTTTTCAGAGTGTTATCCTGGCGGGAGTATACGATGTAAAATCCTTAAAAATGAAAATTCGTGAGGGTAAGGAAACAAAATACAATAGCCCGTGGAATATCGCTATAGACTACCCCGGGGACCTCAGTTTTACCCCCGAAGAAATCGAGACCATGCTTGCCGGTTATAGCACAGATAAAAATATCAGCATGGATATTCCGGCTATAGCAGCACAACTCTATTCCTTTACCTCCGGGTATCCATTTTTGGTGAGCCGGCTTTGTTCGATAATTGATGCTGATATAATGAAAAAATCTGAACCCGTATGGTCCCCGGACTTTGTGGACCGGGCTGTAGCACGGATTCTTTTGGAAAATAATACAAACTTCGAGAGCTTAATTAAAAACCTGGAGAATAATGACGACCTTTATACCTTGGTGAAAGAGATACTCCTTAATGACAGTAAAATGGAATATAACGAAGACAATTCTCTTATAAAATTAGGGGCTATCCATGGCATTTTCAAACAAGGAGAGTATCTTCAAATACATAATAAGATTTATAGAGAACGTATCTACAATTATATGAGTCTTAACTTAAAAATAGAATCTCTTTTAAATAAGAACCTGGAAAACTATAACTTTAAAAATCAATTTCTTTTACCCGAAAATACTCTGGATTTTGAAAAGATCCTCCTTCGGTTTCAGGCCTTTATGAAAGAACAATACAGCGTGAAGGATAAAGCCTTTGTGGAACGGAACTGGAGGCTCCTTTATATAGCTTTTATCAAACCCATTATAAACGGCCACGGATTCGATTTTAAAGAGACCCAAATCTCCGAAGAAAAACGAATTGATGTGGTCATCACCTTTTACAACAGGAAATACATTAGCGAATTAAAAATCTGGGGTGGCCGGGAAAAACATTCACGGGGATTAAAACAACTGACGGATTACCTGGAACGGCAGCATGTGAATAAAGGATACCTGATTATTTTTGATTTTAAGAAAGCCATGGAATATAAGCAGGAAAAGAAAAGTATAGATGGCCGTGATATTTTTATAGTATGGGTGTAGTACATGTGGTAATACCTCACAAAACATTCTTTCCCGCCTCTCCCTTCCGTGTCTTTCTGTGTCCTTCCGTGGTGAAACACATTCTCCCCTCCCCCTCCGTGGTGAACCACATTCTCCCTTGTCGATCTCACAAATCTATCCTCAGATATTTCACTTTTATAAAAAAACAGGGGTGTTAAAAATGAGCAGACAGAGTAACCGGGCCGGTTTATCTCTTACTTGTGCATTACATTCCCGGCAAAATACAAGCCCCAAAATAATTGGATTCAATTTTACTTAATTTTGTTAAATTAAATTGAACTAATTGTTGACATACTTTAAAAATATCTGATACTATCCACTATGAACAAAATCGGGGAAAGAATTCGATTCATACGGGAACATAAAACAATGCAACTCAATGAATTGGCAAAAAAAGTCGGAGTGACAAAAAGCTGCCTTTCTCAGATTGAAAATGGCAAATCCTTTCCTTCTATTATTACATTAAAGAAAATTGCAGACAACTTACAAACAACTATCGGCGAACTCGTCGGTGAAAAAGAAAGGCTTGCTTTTAATCCGCTGATAACATTGGAAAATAGAAAATTTGTTAAAAAAACCCAAAGTGGTGCGTCATTGTATCTTTTATCCCATCATGATCCGAATAAACAAATGGAAACCTATTTTGTACAATTTCCCGAAGGATCAACTTCAACCGGTTTATTGGAAAATCATCACGGACAGGCTTTTTGTTATATCATTAATGGTAAAATA
>JAFGRV010000634.1 GCA_016934975.1 Spirochaetales bacterium
CTATTGACAATAAAAAGTCAAAACTATATAGTAATACCTTGATCTGATATATATACAATTGTGCTTTGTGTAGAAAAAAAATATGAAACAAGATAATTTTTTAGGGGCAGGCTGGACATTTCCTTTTTGTATCGATGAAATCGGAAATGTTGGCATGTCTTATTTTGAGAAAAGTATTGCGGAATCTGTGCGTATTATACTCTCTACATCAAAAGGAGAGAGAATTATGCGCCCTGATTTCGGTTGTGAAATAAACGATCTGGTGTTTGCTCCAAACACAATGGCCACCCACAGTGCACTCTGTCATTACATCGAAGAATCTCTCGTAAAATGGGAACCAAGAATAATTGTCGAAAGAGTCGAAGCCGAGTGCGATGAATTGGATGAGACAAGAGTGAATATATCGATAGAATATAAAATAAGATCTGTTAATACATATTTTAACATGGTATATCCTTTTTATTTAGAGCGAGGTGAAAGTGATACCCAGTCCCAATTTGGATGATCGTACCTATCAAGACATCGTAAAGGAAGCAATAAGACTCATTCCGCACTACTGTCCGGAATGGACGAATCATAATCCATCCGATCCCGGAATTACCTTGATCGAGTTATTTGCATGGATGTCGGAAATGATTATCTATCGTCTCAATAAGGTTCCGGACAAGACATATCTGACCCTTTTAAATCTTGTGGGATTGAGTTTTCTTCCGCCCCAATCCTCCCGGGCACTTGTTACTTTTTCACCGGTGAAAGGATACGAAGGAGAAGTCTTAATCCGGAGAGGTACCCAAATATCGACAAAGAAATCCGAACGCTCCGAACTCCTTGTTTTCCAGACAGAGAAAGAATTACTCGTAAAAAATATCAAACTTACATCCTGTTATAGTATGGTAGAGGAAAAAATTACCAATAATCTTGAAAAAAATTCCATGAATAATGGCAGCGAAGGATTTTTGCTTTTTTCCGGAGAAAATCAGATAGAGAGAAATATCTATATTGGAGATCCCAGGATTAGTTTATTAGCCGATAAAAATATTGTGAATATTACATTTAACGGAACTACCGAAATAAGGTCTGTCCGGGATGAACTCGTTAACTTTTTAGAATGGTCATACTGGAACGGTAAGAAATGGACTTCCCTGGAAACGCACCGTTCCATGGATGGAGTGAAAAGAAAAGATAACGAGATATACTTTACCGGACCTCTTGAAATCGAAGAAACAGAGTTGAATGAAAAGACCGGATTTTTTCTTCGCGGTGCACTTGTGGAAAATCCCGAACGGGTTCAGAGTTTTGAGATGAACGAAGTGTTGATGAATGTGACTTTTGCCGGTGAAGGACTCAATCCGGATATCTGTCTTTCAAACTCGGCAAATATGATTTTTAATACAATCGACCTTGGTAAAGATTTTACTCCATATATTGAAATTCCCAAATATAACGATGTTTTCTATATCGCCTGCGATGAAATCTTTTCGAAAGAAGATTCAAGAATCACAATGAAAATATTCATGAGTGATGAACCGAAGATCGATAAACCGGAAGCAAACAAAGATTTATTATTAAAGTATGAGTACTGGAATGGTAAATTCTGGTCTGTTTTAGGTGAAAGTACGATAAATGGCGCAAAAGGAGATACTGCCGAATACGAGTTTATCGATACCACCAATGCCTTTACCAGAAGCGGTCAGGTGATTTTTAGACGCCCGGGAAACTTAAGTTCCGTTGACGTGAACGGACATCAACATTACTGGCTTCGTGTCCGGATTGGCGCAGGGGATTTCGGAACAGCAGGACAATATAAGAAAAATGAAGATGACAAGTGGGAATGGGTCTATAATCAGCCTGTGGAATCACCTGTTTTTAACAGAATTCGATTGTTTTATACCGCGGAAAAAAAACCCCCGGAAACGCTTAACGTCTATAATGAATATACATACACTGATTTTTCTGAAATCAATAAAAAGAATAATGCACAAAACCGGGAAGAAAATCCGGCAAAAGAACCATTTATGCTTCTCAAAATACATAAAGAGAAGAATGCAATGGCCTACTTCGGATTCGAAGGTGATTTTCCCCATGGTGATATGGGAATCTACTTTAAAATTAATGAGCAGAGGCAAGTTCTACCCGAAAGAGGTACTCTTGTTTCCATGAAGAAAATCGGAATCCGGATCCCCGAAAGAAAAAGACAGATATCTCTCCGGTGGGAGTATTGGAACGGATCCGAATGGACTAAATTGAGTGTGAATGATTATACCGACAGCTTCCATGAATCCGGTTTTATTGAGTTTAAAGTTCCTGCACAGTTAAAAGAAAAAGAGGAGTTCGGCAAAAAATGTTTTTGGATACGACTTGTTTTTGAATCCGGCAGTTTTGAGATTCCCCCCAGAATACTTAAAATCCTCCTTAATTCGGTTTATGTAAAAAACCATCACACATATGAAAACGAGGTTCTCGGTTCAAGTAATGGAATGCCATCCCAGGAATTTGATATTTTCCACGGACCTGTTCTGCCGGGTATCGAACTGTATGTAAAAGAGGAATGTGTTCCACCTTCGAACGAAAAAGATCTTATTTTAGAAGAAGAAGGCGAAGACGCCCTCCGGATAAAAGAAGCCCGGGACGGAAATAAAGAGGAAGTATGGATACGGTATCATGAGGTGGAGAATTTCTATGCTTCAAAAGCAATATCCAGGCATTTTTGTGTGGATTATATAAATAATAAAATCATCTTCGGCGACGGGAGACGCGGGGTGATCCCCCCGCGGTTAAAGAATAATATAAAGATTGCACAATATACAACCGGCGGCGGTGTTATAGGGAACGTCGGATCTCACACACTCACTGTGTTGCGGGAGAATATTCCCTATATTAAAGATGTTATAAATTATTACCCGGCGGAAGGCGGCGCCGACCTGGAGGATCTGGAGAGTTTAAAGAGCAGGGCCACAAGTGTATTTAAAAATCTGAACAGGGCCGTCACTGCGGAGGATTATGAATGGCTGGCAATGGAATCGTCAACATCCGTCGCCCGTGCAAAGTGTTTATCCAGGGGAAGTAAAAAAGGCGAGGTGGTGGTCGTTATCGTTCCCCGGCCCGAGTCCAAACATGTGGATCTGAAAGAAAAACTCATCCCAAGTTCCGAACTCCTTAAACGCATTAAAGCGTTCCTGGATGTGAGAAAGCTTATCGGTACGAAGTTAAAAGTTGAGGCCGCGGCATATAAGAGTATTACTATAAATTTAAAACTTGTATTCCAGAAGGACATTTCAGAGGTGCAAATCCTAAAACAGCGTGTAGACGGGTGTATCCGCAGACTGCTGCATCCCACCATGGGTGGAATAAACGGGAATGGCTGGCCCTTTGGATTTTCTCTTGTTAAGAATGACATTTATAATGCTTTGGAGAAAGTCGAAGGTATTTATTATATCGAGGAAATAGAAATCATTGATGATGATCTGAATATCGCCGTGGAAAAATGTGTCGTGGATGAAGATAGTCTTTTTTACGTAGAAAATGTTAATATTATAGACAGAAAATCACAGTATTAAAAGATTTTAATTGTTTTGTTTGTTATGTAATTTATGCTTATTGTGAAGCATGAAAAAGATATAAAATAATTTATTAGTTTAAGGAGGAAATATATGCCACAGTATTTAACACCTGGTGTTTATGTCGAAGAGGTAGAAAGTGGTTCTAAGCCGATAGAAGCCGGAGCAACTAATGTTGTTGGATTTCTTGGTGTAGCGGAAAAAGGACCTGTCAATGAACCTACATTAGTAACAAACTGGTCCCACTATACAAGAGAATTCGGGGGACTAAACGCGAACGGGTGGCTCGCGCATGGAGTTTACCTCTTTTTCTTAAACGGCGGAACGAAATGTTATATTAATAATCTTGCAAAAGTGGAAGGAAGCGACAGTACTCCTGTAAAAGCTGATGATGGAAAACCGGGAACCGCACCTGCAAAAGACGTTAAAAAACCTCAGGTAAAATCAAAGGATATCAAAAATCCGGATAATATTACGACACTCATTATTGGAAAAGATAATGGACCCGGAAAAAGAACAGGTCTTTTTGCTTTTAATTCTATTACTGATATTTCGATTGTATGCGCACCCGGCGTCACGGATCCTGCATCACAAGATGCAATCCTGACCCACTGCGAAATCAATAGATTCAGAGTTGCGGTACTGGACGGACCGGAAACTATTACCAAAGGTATCGATTCGGTTCCTCTTCCACGTGATTCAACGATGGGTGCTTATTATTTCCCATGGATACAAATGTACGATCCTGAATTGGAAACGGAAGTATATGCACCACCGAGCGGTGGAGTAGCAGGACTTTATGGCCGTGTTGACAGTACGAGAGGCGTTCACAAAGCCCCGGCAAATGAAATTTTTAAGGGTGCCGTCGGCGTAAAATACGGGATTACCGATGCGGAACAAGAGTTTCTTAATCCAAAAGGAATTAACTGTATTCGTCAGTTCATGGGCAGAGGTATCCGTGTTTGGGGAGCAAGAACATTCAGTTCAAATCCCGAATGGCGCTACGTAAATGTTCGGCGGCTCTTCTGTATGGTAGAGAAAGCAATTCAGGACGGTACGAACTGGGTTGTATTCGAACCTAATACCCGTGCATTATGGAAAAATATCGTCAGAAACATAACGGCATTTTTACTGAGGTTGTGGAAAGACGGAGCATTCTTTGGAGACACACCGGAAGAAGCCTTCTTTGTCCGTTGTGATGACGAATTGAATCCCCCTGAATCAATAGATGCAGGATATGTGGTATGTCAGGTCGGTATTGCTCCTGCAAAACCGGCAGAATTTGTTGTCTTTAAGATTTTTCAGAAAAAAATGGGTGAATAATCACAAATTTATTCTGCAAAACCTGAATATGCGTTTATTGTACTTATTGTTAGATGATTCTAATAAAAGTATATTATGTGGTTGACAAAAATATACATAGATGATAGGATATTTTCTATGTATGGTGAAGACAATTTTGTCTACCCTGTTTTTAAAACTTAAGAAAATATTATAATAACGTTTGCTAAGGAAACATATATGCTTAAGGAAAATAAATACCTATTTTTAGTTACAATTTTAATACTTATCCTTATCTTATCTGTTCATGTATATGGCCAAGAGGGAGGGGATTTGGATAAAGTCGCCTTTATTCCATTTGAATCCTCCCTCGCGACTGGAGCAGAGCTTGCTGAAAAAGCCCGTATAACCCTGGCCCTTGCTATGAAAGAAAGAGAAGTTTTTAGTCCCAGTAGATTAGATATCTGGCTCAGTGATAAATATGCCGATGAAAAAGCGGGAAATATAGATGAAATCATAGATACAATGAAAAAAGTAAAGTTTGATGTATCTTTTATTTGTCATGGAAGCATGTTTAAGATAGGCAATATGTATGGACTAAAAATAGCTTTATATCCTTTTGATGATTCGATGAGCGCTTCGCATTATATAAGATATTTTGAACTACCCAAAGCAAATCCGGATAAAATTGAAAAAAAGCTGAAAGAGATAAGTAATGATATTATAGATGAGATTATTGTACGGGCAAGAATGCCGAAGAAATTTCATTTTAATAAGACGATCTATATTGAAAAATTGGGAATCAAATTAATACAGATTAGTGAAATTCAGGCAACAAAAACAAAAGTACCGACGATTCTCCCGATTATTACTCTGGACGGAATAGAATACAAAGGTACGGATCATTTTTTTCATGAGATATTACTCTACCGGCTCCATGCATCCGGGTTATTCTCCTTAAAAAATAATAGTATGAGTAATTATATCATGGAGAACCCGAAAGTCCCGCAAGATGCGGATTATGTGGTTTCGGGGAATCTTTTTATCATGGATAATCTCAATATTCTTATGATAGATGTAAAGCAAACCAAAACGAATGAGCTTGTGCAGAGCTATATGTTTCCGTTTACGGAATTAACTCTCGATAGTCTGGAAGCAGCGATGAGTAGAAATGCCCTGCTTATCGGATTATCTGTTTTAAACCTTCAGGAACGTGAAAGAATCGGAACTGCGGATATTTTAGTAAAAGCACCGGATCAGAAAATCTATTGTAATAATTATTTTCTTGGAACAAGGGATCAGAAAGATATTATCTTACCCTTCGGACAGAATGATGTGACAATAAAAGATAAGATGTACAAGATGTTTGTATATCCGTTTACAAAAAATTATCAGCTTTGGGAACTCGAAGATTCAATAGTCACCCAGATATTAAGTATAGTAGAAAATGAGAAGAAGTGATGAGTTTCCGGTGAGACAAAAGAAAATTAATTATTATTTTTTAAAAAGGAGAGATTTATGAAGATGATAAATCGATTTTCAATATTTATTATTATTATTCTTGTCCTCAGTTCCTGCGGAATATTTGGGAGTAAAGGTGCTGCACCACAACCTGTTAATCCATACGATGATTTTCCACCTATTTTCCCTTCTTTAGATGAGAAACCCGAAGAAGTAACTCCTGAACCGAATTCAGATCCCAAACCCACCGCGACTCCAAAGAAAGTAACGACAATAAAAGCAAGAATTCTTGAATACAATAAAGCGACTAAAGTCGTGTATATAAATGTCGGTTCGTCTACAAAAGGAATTGTCGGTGGCTTAGATGGTAAAATCTATAATGACAAGGCCTTAACCCAGGAAAACGGAAGTGTTAAACTCACAAAAGTATATCCCAGTTATGCAGAAGGATTAGCGAGTAATCAGAATTATGAAATCGATCCTAAAGCAGCGATTGCCGTTTTCACGATAGATCAATAGGATAAATTGATAATTTATCTGCGATTTATATTATATGTAAGTAGATGAAGAGAAAAGAGGGCTTTTGAATGTCTCATTTCACAAAGGTAAAGACACGGATAAAAAATTTTATCCGGTTAAAAGATATTTTAAAAACATGCGAATATACATATGAGGAAGCATCGGAACATAATACAATCTCTATTAAAGGCTGGAATAAAGAAACAACTGAAGTTTTGCTAAAGATCAAAACAGGAGGATCCTACGATATCGGGGTTGTGCAGAATGAAAAGGGATTGTATGAATTTGTTGCCGATTGGTGGGGAGTAGAAACAACTGCGGGGATAACCCAGGAAGATTTCATGAATAAAATTACCCAACAATATGCGTATTCTACAATCCGGGAAAAAATGAATAAAAAAGGATACGATGTTGTCACGGAAGAAGTTGATAATAAACAAAATATCCGGATAGTTTTAAGAAAATGGGAATGAGACAATACCAATTTTTAGCACACGAAGAGATTGATAAAAATAATCGTTTATATTGGAGGAGGACTACAATAATTTGCCGGATCTAATCGATGTTGAACAAATCGAGAAGAATACAGAATCCTCTGAAAAAATTATGATGCCGGATGTACGAGGTAAACATATTGTGGTCGCACATCGTATTCTGCAGAATTTGGGTTTTATTGTCGGTACGGTTTTGTATGATGAATTTAATTGTCCTGTACGATCAGTATTCGATCAAAGTGTTCCTCCCTATGAGTATGTAACCCCGGAAACAACCGTTGATCTCAAAGTCGCGAGTGATAATCCCATACGCAATCTACCTTCTCTGTATCAAAATAATAAGACACTAAAAGATTTTCTCTGGGTATTTCAGCATATTATAAACAGTTTCCAGAATAATCTTGATATAATTCATACCTACTTTAATCCTCTTGAAACAACAAGAGAATTCTATAAATGGCTTGCTTCATGGTTTTCAATAAATGTTAACTACGCGATCTCGGAAGATAAGATGCGCGGTCTTATCTGGAATGCCGTCAATCTCTATCAATGGAGAGGAACCGCCTTGGGACTTACCAAATACCTGGAAATTATTACTGAAATTAAACCGGAAATTATTGAAAATTATGTGCCATTAACTGAATATATAATAGAAACGAATCAACTTATTGAAAAACCGATCGTAGAAAAATCAAATTTTTCTCAATGTTTCACCGTAAAATTTCCTGTTCCAACAGATCATTTTGATCTCGATACAATTAAAAAAATATATAATATTATTCAAACTGAAAAACCCGCACATACTCATTTTTATCTCATATTCTCTTCTCCAAAGAAAGAAAAAATTGTATCGCAATTTATCATCGGTGAAACTATAATTGGGGAACAGGAACAAATTTAGTTTTAATATAGGATAAGTGTATGAACAAAGAGATAGAACAATTTAAACGCGCAAATTTTTTTACAGGTCTTATGGCAACACCGCAATTCTGGAATGATATTCAGGAATATCATCTGGATAAAGAGAAATTCTATAATCTTTTATTTCTCGGATTCGGTATTGTCCCGGGTATTAAAGATGAGCTGCGGGTCTCTCCTATAGCAAAAAAAGGCGGGAGTCTTTCGCTTTATATTGCTCCGGGTTTTGCCATTGACAAACAGGGACGCGGTATTTTTCTTTATGAACCTGTCATAAAAATGGTAGATTATAAAAAATATAAACTTCCTGTAACTCTTTATGTGGCTCTTATGTATCATGAGATACTCGATGAATATTATCAAAATGAAGAAAATACCGACTATCAGGGATATAAGAAGAAGATTGAAACATCAAAAGTCGAGCTTATAGCAGATAATCTTCCGGATAATTGTCTTGAGCTTGCCAGGATTTATCTCGAAGAAGATGAAAACGGAGAGATAAAGAGGATTTCCGAACCAGTAGACTTTGCTAATCCGAAGGCAAATGAAATTGATACACGATTTGTCTTCTGGGCAAAAAGAGCACGTACCGGTCTCTCACCTTTTCTAAAACAATACTTTATCGGTGTACTCGAAGAAACATATAATTATGCTTTTTCTGCCTATAATATTCTCAATCTCCCGTCTTTGAGAGAATTACAGGCACTCTCCCTTTCTTCAAAAATGATAGTCCAATGCGGAGAGCTTGCCCACGAAGATATTATTCATATTTTAGAACCGATCTGGAATGTGAATAATGGTATTGCCCAGGATTTGATTGAATATGAAAAAGGACAAAAGAAACAAACCTTTACGGCAAAAGAATCCTTCAAAGAATATCGGGACAAGCTTTTTCAGATGGGTGAAACAATAAAATATTTTGATAATAAATATGAAACCATTGACACTATCTTTAAACAACAAAAAGCAGTTATTGAAACGCTGCGAAATATCTTTATGACAAAGAAAATAGTATTGGCAGATATTGAACTTATGAGCACCGAATTACCGGCAGATATGGTAATAAATGATATCCGCTATCGTCTCGTTGATTTTATCGATTTTAATGATAAGCAGGCGGAAAAAAGTCATACGTTCTCCAAGGAAAGTGCTAACAATTTCTCTACGGGAAATAAATCTGCCACCTACCCGGACGGAGTAAAAGTTCCGGATATAATTAATATCTATTTTGGCGGTAATATTACTTTTACATTAAACAATTTAATCCCGGCAAGAAAAGCAATCCTCATACGGCGGACGGATATTTTCCATGGTAATTATAGTGTGGATGTGACAATA
>JAFGRV010000635.1 GCA_016934975.1 Spirochaetales bacterium
ACTTATCGAATCTTGAAGAACTAACAAAGATAATCCCGATCCTCATCTCCATAGCCTTCCCATAAAAAAAACTTGCAAGCCTTCGAGATAGAATATTTAATTATATAATTATTTCTGGCCCTCCTGTTATCGGTAAAATGATGACTGTATGTTAGGTAGTGTAATTTCTACCAAGGACATAATAATTCTAATAATGATACCTGCAGGTTAGTATGTGCAAATCCCTTTTCTCTACCCGATATACAAGCCTGTGTTCCTGATCAATTCTTCTACTCCAGAATCCGGTCAAATCAAATTTTAATGGTTCCGGCTTCCCGGTTCCTTCATAAGGTGTCCTGTTGATTTCTTTGATGAGCGAATTGATTTTTTTAAGCATTTTTTTATCAGTCTTTTGCCAGTATAAATAGTCGTCCCAGCCGTTAGGATGAAATATAATTTTCAAATTTAATCCTCAATCAGTTTTTGCTCTTTGCCTTTACCTTCTTCAAAACTTTGAATGCTTTCTCTTAATCGTTTAGCATTCTTGGGACTTTTTAATAAATACGCTGTTTCTTCTATTGCAGCATAATCTTCATAGGACACAATGACAACATTATCTCCATTCCGGCGGGTAATAATAACTGGTTCATGATCTGTAATAATTTGGTCCATAACCGATTTGAGATTTTTTCTTAAATCACTATAGTTTATTGCATTCATAGAAGGTCTCCTTATCCTATACCAATTGTACTCATTATTGTACAATAAATCAAGCTAATTCCGGTAAAACTTACATCAAATTTACATCACTCGAAATTATCTCCAGGGAAAGTAATGCAAGAAATAGGGTAAGACCGCCTGAATTCACCTTGAAAATGACACATAATGCAAGTAAGTACATGAAATAAATCCCTGTTAATCACTAGGCCGGAAGTCGCAGAAATACTGGCGAAGCCATTTTTGCCAGCATAAGCTCGCGCAAGCGGGATTATGCAGCAGAACATACTATCGAAGCCAATTTCTGCAGGCGTAAAGGCACGAGTCCATTTCCGGGGGAGCTTATTTATTGCCTTATACCCTGAGGCTTTACATAACCCTGCCCTCAGAGTCAGTATAGTTATCATCCTCCGGATAGGCATTTTTCAGGGGGAGGATCGCCTGGTCAATTAATAAATATATTTATACAAGACTTTATATTTTATTTTTATCGGGCATTATTGAATCTATTATCCTATGTTCTCTCGGATAGAACCATCGGGAAGCATATTATCCGGATGATATTTCCCTTGTTCTTCCATCTTTTTCCGTACACATTTTGGATTGTTTACCCAACAATAATCGGAAACCCATTTTTCTTCCAACAATCCCTTTTCATAATAGTATTTCATAGGGCACACCTTATACCATTTGCAATAATCTTTATTTTTCATTTTTATATAACTTTCCACCATTTTTTATCAATACATAAACCCCAAAAAAAATTACATACATTACTGTAATAATAATGAAAACCATTTGCAATAGTTGACATCCGATAATTTTATATATAAACTGACAGCAACATTCAATTTCAAAAAAAGGAGAAAGATATGCCGGATTTTGGAACACCATTTTCAGGATTAGCAAAAGACAGAAAACTTACAGATGCAGAGTTAATTCGTGCAATAAGGTTTATGATTGCAGCGGAATATGAAGCCATTCAACTTTACATGCAGCTTGCAGAATCAACTGATAATACATTGGCCCGGGAAGTTTTAGAAGATATTGCAAATGAAGAACGAGTACACGCCGGAGAATTCTTAAGGCTTTTAAAAGAACTGGCCCCTGATGAAGAAAAATATTATGCCGAAGGTGCGGAAGAAGTAGAAGAAGAAATAAAAAAGAGCAAAAGATAAATAAATCCTCTTTTATTTGTGTTGACAGTACTCTATTCAGACGTTCCGATGGTGACAAATTCACCGGTCAGACTCCCTGATAGCTCCTATCATGGTTATGAGCCGGATAATCTATTTTCCATCCATAATGATTCTTCCGGTTTCGTTATTTCGGTTGAATTTCCCATTTCAGTATGTTTCTTGCAGTATCCCGGAAAGATTCGCGGATCTGCATCACAGAACTTCTTTATAAGCTTAGCCCGGGTAGATTTCTGCTGTTGTGATCCAATTAGAGGTGTTGATTTTTTTCACTATGGTCATAAAATGTGTGCAACCGACGGGATTATATTTTCAACTGTAGAAATTATAATATCTTCTATATATAATAAGGCAGCGGCATGAAAAAAACATTGGTCCATAAAAACGAATTCTGCACCATCGAAGAGAACGGGGCAAAAATCTCCATAACCTACGGCTACACCCGCGGTATCGCCGTTGTAGAACGCTTCACAATAAAACAGCTCTTTTTCAGGAACTATGTTCTCTGGCAGCGCATGAAGGCATATAAAAAGCGGGGATTTAAAAGGGCGGGAATATATTTTGAACCTGATCCCACAACTCTGATCTATCTTGAGGATTACAAGCTACCGGAAAGCCGCTATTGTGAAAATACCGGAACAAACCATTTTTTCGAGGCGGGCCTGGATTCCGGCTTCATCTATACCCGGGAAGGCCAAATCGACGGTCTCGGTATCATCAAAAAATATGAGCTTGATTCGGGTGACAACCGTGAGGCGGCCGTTGCAAAGCGTGATGACCTTATTAAAAATAAATTGGACC
The DNA here is from genome assembly GCA_016934975.1 of Spirochaetales bacterium. Lineage (GTDB taxonomy): Bacteria > Spirochaetota > Spirochaetia > SZUA-6 > JAFGRV01 > JAFGRV01. The sequence goes on from JAFGRV010000635.1 coordinate 2,694, forward strand.
AGGGGTATGTGGAACGTTTTACCGGCGCCAGCTACTCCTTAAGGGTTATAGCAGCCGAATACGAAGCAAAATGAAAAACGGAATCACGTATTTTTTTCATCAACATAATATTTTCCGGTAAATGGAATATGAGATTTACCGGAATTTTTTTAGTATGCATACCAGACTGTTAATAATTTCACTTCGGTACGGATTATTTCTCATAATCACACAAAATTTTATGAAAAATCATACATATGGATGATACCATTCTCTCTAATAAACACATATACTATATATTGAAGAAAATATTAATTGGTAAGTACCAATAAAAAAAGGAGAAGAAGTATGAAAATCTTTCACAACTTAACAACAAGATTTCCGGAGTATTTTACTAGAAGAGTTGTATTAATTTCCTTTATTATAATGCTGCTCTTCACAGGACAATTTCTCTCTGCCTATCCACATTATGTGGAGGAAGGATTGTTCACCCTGCATAAGGTCCTTGAAGTCGAAACCTCCGGGAACACATTTACTGCGTACGGAAATATCGAATTAAGTGTCCAGTCCCACGATATGGAAGTGTATGTAAAAAAATACGGTACATCTGATTCTACATACAGACTCATCATATCGAAGAATCAATCGTTTTTTGTTGTAAATCACGAGGACTGGCTGGACCGGGAGGTCTACCCGAACACCCATAATTTCCAATGCAAGTTTTTATATTACAGCCAATCCATATTGGTCGATACCAAATTCTATCAGGTTATTGTAAAGGACACTATTCCGGACCTCCTGGATGCAAATCTTATTGAAGAGGAAAATTTGAACAACTGTTACAGAAAAAATGATGACGGCCCAATCATCGACGTACCGAAGGAATACCAGTTAAAGACATGGTATTTATGGGAGAGCTGGCTGGAATACTTTAATTTGGCCGCGAATGAGGATGTTAAATGGGACGTTGCCGATCATGACCCGAACCTTGGTGATATCAGATTAGGTACGGCATATGTGTTTTACGGATTCGAGGGCGGGAATAAACATGACCAGCTCACCAGGCCGATCATCTTCTCGGAAGGCATCGATCTGCAGAATACATTACGCTGGCGCGTTCTTCTTTATAAGGTTTTCCACTGCTTCGGGATGTGGCGCGCATTACTCGATCATGGGTATGATATTGTATATATCAATTTTGAAGACGGACTAAAAGGAATTGATGAAAACGCGGATGTGCTTAAAAGGGCGATTGAACAGATCAATAGTGAAAAATGGGATAACAGAACCTCTGCACCCCAAAATATCGTTATCGGTGCGAGCCTTGGAGGTCTTACCTGCCGTTATGCACTCAAAACAATGGAAACACAGGGATATACTACCGAATTGACAAGACGGGGAATCACGAAATATACCGATCATGATACCAGCCTCTTCGTCTGTTTTGATTCACCCCAACAGGGTGCCAATCTCCCCTTAAGTATTCAGCTGGTTATCGAAGACCTATATCATTGGCTTTCAACAAATGAAAAAATAGAAGATTTCCGGAATATGATTCATGCGCCGGCACCAAAGATGCTGCTGACTAACCATGTAAAAGCATTTCTTGATGATCAATATAACGGAAATTACCCCAGCTACCCGGCAACAAAGCGGATCCGGTTTTTGAATAATCTTGAAGCACTCCGCACCATTGAAGACGATTATAGCGTCTATCCGAGAAATTGCAGAATTATCGGGGCTTCGAACGGGAGTGGTAATGGACAAAAACAGACCTATAAAAACGTAGAAATGGACAAAGGAACTTCTCTTTTTAAGTCAGATATTGCAACTACACAATATTTTGGATATGCCATAGGTGATGATTTGATCCTCCAGATCGCACATACAATTACTTATATTGAAGAATTTCGTGGAGGTAACATAATTCCTTTTGACAGCTGCCCAGGGTCATATGAGAATTTTATAAAGATGTTTACTGATTCAATTAATGATGTGGGAATCGGTGCATCAGCGAAATATGAATTTCCTTATGCTGCCTATATCCCTACAATAAGCGCCCTTGACCTCTGGTATCAGCAGGGCATACCACTGTATATCAACCAGGACTTAAGAGAAGTTCCTCACATCCTGGATAAAACTCCCTTTTATGATCTCAAATGGGAAGCGGAAAATCATCAGCATATTTATGTTTCTTATGAAACAACTAATTATATTTTTAAATATATTTATGAGTCCCGCCTTGCCGAACAAAAGAAACAGCTTGGAGACAGGGACGTGGATCAGGATTCCGTCATTACACAAAATGATATTGATTTAATTCACAATTATATTTTCGGGGATCTCACCGAGTCTCTTAATCCGATACAGTTGCTGAGGGGAGATGTTAATAATGACGGATATTTATCGGTTCATGACATCACGATTATAGAGAACGGGATTCAGTGTAATGTGGCAATAAATGATCGTAAAGCTGTGAAATATATTATCGGTGATCTCAACAATGATCTTCTCATTAATTCCGATGATCTGGCTTGTATGAATGATTTATGGAACGAGGAGGGAGAAATTCTTATATTAACAAATCTGGAACAGGTTCTTGCCGATGTCAATGGTGATTGTGTATTTAACCAGGCCGATATCACCGGTCTGGTCAACTATATGATAACCGGTTATTTACCGTACCAGATTTGCAACATCAGCCTTGGTATTCCCCGAACGAGCAGAAAAATAGATTATATCCCATAACATTATTCCGGAGTATTGGTACAGGCTGTTCAGTAAACCGGACAGCCTGCTTTTATATATAGGGGGATAATTATTAAATAACAGCTAAATCTAAAGTCCTTCCTTATTTAATTCAACAAATTTCGAGAAAAAAATATTTTTTTTTCCTGGTATTCTGTCTTTCAATCATTTTTTCAAACATATTTTTGTACACTTCAGGCAGCATCGTGTTTAATACATCAACCCCGCCCTCTGTGGTGCCCCCTTTGGTTGCAACCTCATCAATCAATTCCAGGAAATCAATCTTTTTCTCCGAGATTAACAGAGCTGTTCCCGTTAGTGTTTCCGAGAGCACTTCGATAATTTCCGCTTCCGGTATTTGTTTCACAGACAGTGGCCCCCGAAGCAGCAAGGTGATTCAGTTTTTCTTTTGACCTGGTAGTAACAAGAAGATTGGCAAGGGGAATGAGATTGGAGGAGAGAATACCCTCGTAAATCATCTTTCCCATATGGCCGTAGCCGATAATTCCTATGCGTTTGTTTATCATATTCATTCCTTTTTTTATAAACGTTAACCTCATTAAGATACACGCACCAGCGTTTTTATGGAGATCTGTCCGGCGTTCCCCACTCGATTGATTTTGTCAACTCACCGGCATATGTGCAATTGCCGGAAGCATGATCGTAACAAAATCATAAAAAGCTTTATCGATTTTATAAAAAAATCTACGAGATAAACTTCTTATTGTCTGCATGGAGGGATGGTAGCAGTTTACAGGTATTTACTCAATAAAATATGAACAACAATTCTGTAAAGTAAATTTACCCATGAAAATCCGGGTAGTCCGCAGTATTAATCAATCATAAAAATTTTAAATCTTTACCTCAGAATAATCTTGCATAATTTTATAATAGCTTTATAATAGTGCGTATGAGAGACCGGACATTAAACATATTAACTCGAATGCAACGAAATGAGATTACCGAATATCACATTTACAGCAAGCTTGCAAATACCATTAAAGACCCTGCTAATAAAGACGTCATACAAAGGATTGCCGGGGAAGAACATCAGCATTATACCAAACTAAAATCCATAACCCAATTGGAAATAAAACCCCGATGGTTCAAGGTTTATTTCTATTATGTCATTGCAAAAATCTTCGGGCTTTCTTTCGGCTTAAAACTGATGGAACGGGGCGAAAACCTGGCTGTAAAGTTCTATGCAGATTATCCGGCGGAGAAATCAGACCTGAAAGCATTAAGCCTCGATGAACAAAAACATGAGAAAGCGTTACTCAACATTCTCTCGGAAGAGCGCCTTGAATACGCGGGTTCCATAGTCCTGGGACTGAATGACGCCCTGGTGGAGCTTACCGGCGCTCTGGCCGGCCTGACCTTTGCGCTTCAGAATAACAAACTCATCGCTCTGGCGGGTATGATTACCGGGTTCGCCGCTTCTTTATCCATGGCCGCTTCCGGGTATCTTTCCTCCAAGGAAGAGGCTGATGAAAAAAGCAGTAAAAGCCCGTTAAAAGCCGCACTCTACACGGGGATAGCATACATTATCACCGTGGCCCTCTTGATCACTCCCTATTTTATTTTCTCGAATGTATTCATCTCCCTGGGAGTCACCATGACCACAGCGGTCCTGATTATTTTTCTCTATACATTTTACATTACCACTGCCAAGGGACTGAAATTTTGGAAGAGATTTTTAGAGATGGCACTTATTTCAATCAGTATTGCAATAATCGGTTTTCTCGCCGGCCTCGGTTTGAAATTATTCCTGGGTGTGGATGTGTAAAACAAAGCCGGAAATCTGCTCAATTCAGATAATTACGTAAAATTTCTCATTTCGGCATGCTTTTTAAAACGTCCCAACCAGCTCTCCCCTTTATAACCCCCAAAATTTTTGTAAATGTCAAGGACACCATGTTTTCCAAACCTCTTCATTTCAACAGTGAGAGTCTTCCCTCATAAGTCATTATTTAATAAAAAGTCACATCAAAAAGGGCATATTCCTGAATAAAGTTATCTAATTTAATAACAAGTTGCATTTTTATGCAAAATTGTACCAAAGGGTATACGGCAATTTTAAACGGGTGTGCTATTGTGGGGATTAGTTAAAACATTATTCCGGTAGATTTAAAAACGGAAAACCTTACATTAACAAACATTATGGGACTATTCAAAGCAGAGTTCCCATAATTTTATCATTTTTAAATCCCTTCATAACGTATGAACAGGGATAAAGAGCAATAAGGAGGAAATATGATTAAAACAAAAAGTCATGCACACAAGGTGATTTTCCTGCTGTGCGGTCTGCTTGCCGTCTGCATGGTTACGGGTTTCATCCTCGGGTGTGATATTCCCGGGGATCCGTCGGATAATAATCCGTTGGATGACGATTCCGGGGATAACGAATGGGTAGAGTTCAGGGATGACCGGTTCGGCTACGGGGTCATGGTTCCCTCGGAATGGGAAATAAAAGAAGCCCCGGATGCCGGACATTTATCAACCACCAGTATTATGAATTATGATTCCGAACAGATCGTGCAAACGGGTATTTCCGATGTGGAGTGGCCGGAAGAGACACTGAAAGTCGATATCATCGTTATTGAAAACATCGAAACCGGAACGCCCTTTGACCAGGCCATACGAGATAATTTACTGGACCTGCCCTATATCCTTACCGACGTACTGCCGGATAGCGAGTACGGTCTTTCCGGGGCAATGGCGATCCGTTTTGTCAATTCAAACAATCCGTCGGATTCCATCCGTTCCCTGGGGACATGGCTTGGCCCGGATAAAATCATGACTCTGTTTCTGTATCCTGAAACAGCATGGCAGCGGCCGGCAGTAAAGGAAATCATCGGGTCCATGAGTTTTTCACCGGATACGAAAACGCGCCGTCCCCAGGTACTGCCGTTCCCGGCGATCGATAAAAGCGCATTTAATCCGGTGATGCGGAAGCTCCGGCAAAAAGCATCCATCTCCAGGGACCCGGGTGATGAAGTAGGCGATTCTCCCATCAATCCCCTCTACATGCCCTTTACCGAAGGTACATCCTGGATTGTGGGTGGTGCCGGGTCGTATTACGGAGAAGGCGCGCATCTCAACATCTATAACGACTATTATGCGGTGGATTGGAACAAGGGCGCGAATGGGGTGTACGAATATGATTACGGTGAAACAATTTACCCGGTTGCCCCGGGCAGGGTTATTGCGGTGCGATATGATAAAGAAAATATTTTCGGCGGATACGGAAATTATGTCAAGATTCAACATGACATGGGGGTGACAACCCTTTACGGCCATCTTTCCGCCGTTTTTGTGGGGAGGGATCAGGAAGTCACCATCAATACTCCCATCGGACTCCTAGGGTCCACGGGAAACTCCACAGGGCCTCATTTGCACCTGAGTTTCCGGATTAATGGTATTTCACAATTTGCCACGGAACCCTCCCGGCGGCCGAGTCCTGTCCTGACAACCGCCGGTCTATGGAAACTCCGGGACGGAGGGTTCGCCATAGTGAGTAAAGCCGGAACATCCGAAACGCCGGGTCCCACCTCACCGCCGCCGGTGTCCTGCGCTTCGTGTATTATCGGAAACCGTCCGGACATTCTTCCTTTTTATGCAGCCAATGGATGGAACACCGATCCTTCCAACTGGGATGCCATCATCGCCAACTGGTGCAGTATTGATGCTGCCGGGTGTACAGCGGAAAAAGCACGATGCAGCAGCCTTTGCGGAGACGTTCCCACTCCGGTGCCCACGGAAACTCCCGGCCCCACCGCCACAGGTGCCGCCGGTCTTTCCTGTTCGGAATGCATCATACACAACAGACCGGATATCCTTCCTTTTTATGCTGCAAACGGATGGGATACGGGCAGGGGCAACTGGGACAATATTATCGCCAATTGGTGCGGGATTGATGCAGCCGGATGCGCCGCGGAAAAGGCAGCCTGCGGCACGTCCTGCGATAACCCCGCCACCCCGGCGCCGACAAACACACCTGTACCGGGGAATTGTGCCGAATGTGTGTTTGAACACCGTCCGGATATTCTTCCCTTTTATCAATCAAACGGATGGAACATCAATCCCTCCAATTGGGATGCTATTTTGGCAAACTGGTGCGGGATTGATCCTGTGGGATGTGCGGCGGAAAAAGCACGATGCGGGTCCGTATGCGGCGTTGTCCCCACCCCTCCACCGGGATCAAACACCTGCGCCGAATGTGTGTTTTCAATCCGTCCGGACATTCTTCCCTTTTACGAATCCAACGGATGGAACATTGCCCCTTCCAACTGGGATGCTATTCTGGCAAACTGGTGCGGCATCGATCCGGCGGGATGTGAAACGGCAAAAGCACAATGCGGGGCTGCGTGTAATGTCACCCCCGCTCCCACGGTTTCGCCGGCCGCACAAACCTGCGCCGAATGTGTGTTTGCACACCGCCCGGACATTCTTCCCTTTTACGAATCCAACGGATGGAATATCAACCCCTCCAACTGGGATGCTATTTTAGCAAACTGGTGCGGCATCGATCCTGCGGGATGTGAAACGGCAAAAGCACAATGCGGAACCAGGTGTTCGGGATCCACAGGTACTGCGATAAACTATGCCTACGGGGCGATGGCATGCACTACCGACTCGTCCTATGATTCCAATTTTACGGGAAACAGGGCCCGGGACGGTAATACGGGAACAAAGTGGTGCTCTTCAAATTCATCATCCACCCATTGGATAAAATACGACCTTGGTTCAGTACGCAGGATTGAACGGATTGTTGTCAGGCATGCAGGCTCCAATGGAGAGATGCGGACCATGAACACCGAATCCTTTGAAATACGCTTCGGCAGATACGACAACACCTGGGCTCAATCGGTATCCGTAATCAATCATAACCAGGATGATATAACAGATATAAATGTCGGACCCTTTGAAAGCCGGTATGTGATGCTTTATATTATCGATGCGGGTATTGATAATTATGCCCGGATTTACGAGTTCGAGGTATGGAATTTGAGTGGGGCAAACACCCCCGCGCCTACCGCCACACCGGTGCCCCAGGCGACGGCCAATCTCGCCTTTGATGCGGTCTCCATCACCACTGATACGAATTTCAGCGGGGATTTTACGGGCAGTAATGCGGGAGACGGGAATGGGGTGACAAAATGGTGTTCATTAAACACTACCTCTTCCCATTGGCTTAAATACGATCTGGGGGGAGTACGTACCATTACACGCATTGTTGTCCGTCATGCCGGATCCAATGGAGAAATGCAGGCCATGAACTCACGCGTCTTTGAAATCAGGTTCGGGCAGAGTGATAATGTCTGGAACGTCACGGAACCGGCGGCCAATTATGCGCAGAATGATGTCACCGACATCACCGTGGGACCTTATGAGGCTCGGTACGTCATGCTTCACATTACCGACTGCGGCATCGACAACTATGCCCGGATTTACGAATTCGAGGTATGGGGAACCGGCGGCTCCGGGGCAACGGCTCCGCCACCAGTATCCACGGCAACCCCGGCAGCCACTCCGCAGCCGACCACGACTCCCCCGCCCGCCCCGGACAGCTTAAAGGGTGCCTACTGGCTCCAGTTCGACGGGGGCTATGACTCGATTCCCGCGCATATCCCGAAGGTTGCATGGAACTTTGATTATGCGGTTATGATCCCCAACCTGGTTGACGGGTACAGGAATTATTACCTGCCCAACGGCATAAAGTCCCTTATCCGCATCAACCTGGATTTGACCCCGGAGGATAAAGCCGCCCTGGAAAATTATTCCAATCCCGCAACACGAATAGCCGGGCGGATAGCCCATTGGAACGATCAGGTTAACCTGACGGCCAATAGCCTTGGGGGAAATTTCGATGCCCTTGTGTATGCATTTATTTTCGGGAACGAAGAAAACCTTCAGAATGAGAGCGGTATCAGCGGGACCGCGTATGCCAGGGCGTATAACGCCTTCCGTGATCAATGGAACGGAAGAGGGAAGCTTCTCCTTGCCGCGGGCCCTGGCGGGTGTAATGGCATCGGCTCCTGCACCCTCTTCTACGACCGGTTGCTTGCCGCCATCAACACCGTAGACGGTTTTGCCATCCATGCGTATGGCTGGGAGTCTTTTTCCCATTGGCCGGACACGGGGGGTTTTATCGAACAGATAGATGTGATTAACAGGGCAAAAGGCAGGCTGCCAATCTTTATCACCGAATACAATATCCCCCCGGGGGCGGAATTTCCGAAACCGCAAAACGGGCTGGAATGGGGACGATATTTCAACGACAGGTACAATGATGTGCTCGCCTTTAATGCCACCCACGGGAACCAGATAAAAGCCCTCATGTATTTCATCGACTCCCATGACCACTGGCCGGAAAGACGGTTCGGAAGCAACACCACCCCGGTATCCGAGGACTGGTGGAACTACTCCCTCCGAAAAGGAGCGGTCAATGGCGACGGACGGAGGGATGCCTGGAAAAGCGCCCCTTATGCCCCGCAGTAGTCCGATGAATTGAAACAGTGTGGTACAAGCCCCGGCCGGACGGCCGGGGCTTTTTGTTTATGCGACGGAGGAAATTTTGAATCTTATCCTCGACAGGTTACTCTCTTCTCATTTTTTCTTGACAGATTGTATTCACTCCTATATACTGCTTATATAAAAGAGCTCGATTATCAGGCATATTTTCTTGAATTATCACAAGCGGGGTAATGGGACAAATGTCAGAGAATGTTCAAAAAGAATTAGATATTCACTATTATAAAAATAAATTCGCCTTCCGGGACTTTAATGATATTATCGATTTTAATCTGGTAAAAGAAATCATGTGGGGTTTTTTAAACTTTGCCAATACCGGAGTCGGCTACCAATCGTCTATTATCGATTTGAACGGGAACATAGATGACATTAATTACGAAGGTTCCTTTAAATTTTATGGGGATATGGCTCATACGATGCACAATAAGGTATGCGACCTTTATTCTGATAAAACAGACGGGACGAGACCCAATTGCTGTAAATTTGACAAGAATCATTTTAAAAAAATAATCAAAGACAATAATAAAGACATACACAACTATGTTTGCTGGCTTGGTTTTAAAGAATACGCCTGCCCATTAGTAGTAGATGGAAAAATTCGTGCCTTGATCCTGACCGGCCAAATGATCCCCAATGATGATCCGTATGCAATTGAAAAAATCAAAAAAAGTATCAGAAATTGCAATGAACAAATTATACTGCAATCAGAAGAATGGGAAGGCTTGGAGCCTCTGGACCCGGAACTCATCGAAGAATTAGTGAAAACCCTCGATATAGAGCTAGAACGTCTGCATGATCGCCATCATGCTTTTAATGAAAATAAATTGAAAAAAAGTTTAAATGAAGTTCAAAAAACCCTGCAGAATATTATTGAGAAACTCTTTGTCCATGAATACAGCCGCATTGCGGACGAAATAATGAGCGACTCGGTGGAAATATTATCCTGCTTAAACCCGGAATCCCATGAAGATTGGTGGTGTGATTGCGGTAAACTGATAAATTCTTTTATTCAAATCGTTAATCTCGATTCCGTGCACTATTTTATGCGTCACGGATCACGATACCGGAAGGAATGGCCTTTTGAACGTGACAGCAAAATATCACACTCCATTAGATGCCGGTATATTCTCGAAACAATCTCCAACAACAAGATTGTTCAACTCACATCTGATGATGAAAAATTCGCAGCATTATTAGATAATCTGACACCTCTTTTCGATGAAAAACAATTACAGCTATTAAAGGAGGGTAAAATATACCTTTACCGGTATGATGTTTCATCCCGGGAAAGCTCAACTTCCAATTTTTTCCTTATCATTCTCTCACCTGACACAACAAGAAAAGCATTAAACCTGATAAGGGAATTTTTCAAACTCATTGCCAGCCACATTGCTATTGTGAACCAAATTTCCAGTATACATTCTTCCCGGGAAACATTTAAAAGGAAGGTGGGATTGGTTGCCCACTCCCTGAGGACTCCATTGCAGAGTATTTACTTCACTCTGGATAAATTTTCAAGAGAATTCAGCGGTGGCAAAATACAGGAATTTGATGAATTAATTTCAAACGCAAAGGAACGAATTTTCAATGCTGATGAAGATATGACATACTTGCTTGAAAAAGCAAAAAAAGTTCATGAAAAATTCAATATAATTACATTAGTGGAAAAATGCTACGAAAAATTAAAAGCTTATGCAGAATCTCGGGAATGCAAATTACATCTCGACAACCCCGATAACATTGAGTGTCAGGTATATGGAGACCGCATTTATATAGGAATCGCGATTACAAATGTTATTGAAAATGCTATAAAATATTCCTGGGGTGGGCCGAGAATCGAGTATGATGTCATAATAGCTCTTAAAATTATTGATAATTATATTGTTATCTCCGTATATAATTACGGAATAGGGATCCCGGATGAAAAAATTGATGAATTGGAAACTCAAACCGAACCGGGTTACCGGGCAAATGTAACAGACAAGACCTCACGCGGGGGGACCGGCTGGGGATTCCCTATTGCAGTGAAAAATCTTAAGGAAAATGAGGGATGGCTGGAAATAGAAAGTACACCGGCAGATAATGAATCCCGGTCAGAAAAAGAAAAATACCACCGGTATAAAACCTATGTTCATATATATTTACCACGGATATTATAATGAGAGGAGTGATATAAAGCATGAAATATGACAAGGCATCGAAAGCTGAAAAAAAAAATACCACGACAAAGATTTTACTTGTAGAGGATGATACTGATCTTGTAAAACAAATTAAAGAAATTATCGATACGGAATTTAAAGATGAAGATATCGAAATTGATATATTCTCAGATGTAGAATCGGTTTTGAACAAGTTAAAAGAAGCTGATTTTTATTTTCAATTGGTTATATTGGATATTATGCTTCCGGGAACAGAAAAGAAATATCAGGAAATCCAGGATTTAAATAAGATATTATTAGATATAAATAAACAAATAAGAAAAACAAACGACAGAGAATCAAAAGCCGAGCTCCGTGAAAAAAGACAAACAATTCTATTTGATATCAATGAAAAAATAAATATGCGGGGTGGATTGACTATTGCCAGTTATTATAAAGAATTATGTATAGAAAATAAGAGAGAACAGGCACCCATCCTCTTCTTTACCGCCGTAAAAGAACCGGAAAGGATCGAAGAAGCACGACAATATTGCGATCGATTTGATTGGCTTGGAAAACCTATGTTATCCAATGAATTATTAGATAAAATTAAATTGTTATTAGGAAAAGAATAAATTATGACAACAAATAATACGGTATTGGATGTATTCAAAACCGCATGCAATAAATTTCTATTAAATGACCCAATTGGCGAAGCGAACAGGGATATCCACGAAATTAAGCAATGTTTTAATTATAAACTGGTTCCGCCGGAATGTAATTTAAAAAGGCATTATTGTCCCAGGATCTTTTTAAATTCATTCAATAAATATTTTGAAATTGAAACAACCTGTATTGTCAGCTATGATAACAGAAATAAATCCTTTAATTATTACTTTGATAAAACAAATGAATGCATAAAAGTGATGAAAGAACCTATTATCCTTGGAAAAAAAAATAAAAAACGGAACCGGGAATTTTTCTTAAAAGAATTTTGCAATAGTCTCAAAAAAAACGTAGAGTATTTTCCATTTCAAAGCAGAGAATACTTTTCCTATCCCAAGCACTGGTACCCTATGGTCGAGATCGATAAAGAATATGCGAAAAAAAAGGGACGAAAACGAATATACTCGGATGAAGAAAAAGAGTATTTAAAAGACAGCGAAAATTACCTGGCTATAAGGATCCAATCACTGGATAACTTAATAAATGAAGATGACAGGTTTTTCCTGCTTCTTATAGGTACGGATATTTTCGCTCCCGACAATTACAACACGCAATATTATGACAATAAAGAAAATACACTTTTTAAACTGGTGAATGCATGGGGAAATATGATTTCCCATTGGCGGCAATATCTTACGGAAAACTGTCATCGCATCCCCCAGACACATGACAAAACAGAAATAGAAAGACGCCGGACACAAATTTTCAATATCTTATGTTCTATTCCCGAATTCCTGGCACCTGATGAATTGGTAAACGCAATCCAGGAAGCTACACCACCCTGCCGAATTGAGGAAAATGATAAATTTAATGCAGAGATGTGTATAAAACCATTACTCTCTCTCTTTACAAAATGCAGCCGATGTCATCCCGCGAACTGGCCTTTCTTTTCACATTTTATTGACGACACGTATAAAATTCAAAATAAACTACTCATACTATTATCTAAAATAGGGTACTGGTGCAAAGTCGGCATATTCGATATTGGCGATATTCGACGCAATAGTAAAGCAGATCCCTATTTATTAAAAGCCAGCAACCAATTAAAAAGCGATCTCTTAAAAATAGGGAAGAAAGCACATTACAGTATCCGATGCGATAATCTCATTCACAGATCTTCATTAGCGTTTTTTCTTGCTATGGTTCTCCTCCCTTATGACAATGATTTTAAAAACTGTTTAACCTTTACAGATATGAAATCCAACTGTTTCAGCGATGAAGAAATTGCTAAAGCTTTACAGAAATTCTCCAATCTTATACTTTATATTTTCGCAGATTTAAATCCCGACGAGCAAATTCTCCGCAGCATTATGTGGCTTGTCTCTGAATACACTCATAAAACCCTCAGTTTGCCCAAGCGCTTCGATATTGGCGCCCACCTCCTCCTTGCAGCACGAGGCGAACCGGCATTGCATTCAATGAAAAATTATTACCGGGATCATTTCTTTCATGCCCTGGAAGTCTGTTTCTTGGGACATTTCCTGCTGGAAATGAAATTAAACGATAAAAATGAATATCTGTGGGAAATTATCGATAAGCAAATAAATGGCGGTAAAAAAATGAGTAAAAACAAAAATAAGAGAAAAAAATCCATCCTTAAACTCTGGTACCTGAGTGCCTTGTTACACGATCTCGGATATTGCATTGATATACAGAAAAGTGTTCTCGGACTCCTCGACTTCCTGCAAAACTCGGTTTATTTAAAGGAATTTACTATTGATCTGAAGGAAGCAATAAAAAAGCTGTCGGAGAAAATTGGCGACCTCGGTTTTGTAGGCTATGATCCGGCAGATGATCCGGGCAAAGATCATGGCATTATTGGCGCTCTGCACCTATATGGTCTCCTTGAAAACATTGTAAAAGATGACAAGAGTGTTCTTATCGATGAATATAAACCTGTAGTCAGAGCGATTGCCCTGCATAATTCCCGCCGGCATACAGTATCCTTTAAAAACGATCCACTCGCTTTTCTACTCATCCTCTGCGATACGATCCAGGAGTGGAACCGCCCGCGGCTGGATTTCGCTACTGCTCCCACCGAATTATTAAGCCGGCTTATGCGGCACGGTGCACGGGAGGAGGATTTTACGGGCCCCCTTGATAATGTGAGCATCGATGCAAAAGACACTATTCTCGATACCGGGATAAAAGAATTCTCTCTGAAAGAAAACAATGCTTTGCATTTCAGATTAAAGTATACATCCGATATCCAGTTCAATTCCGGAGTATTTAATCTATGGCTCGACGCATCCTGTAATTTCCAGAGATTATCCTTTGATGGACTCGATAAAGATTTCAATATTGATGTCGAATATGTGACTCCCGTCTACCGGGATGAGAAAGGTGCTCCCTATCAACAATTATACCGCCTGCGTGATGCAGCAAGAGAAACACATATGGGATTTTTGGAACACTGGTTCCCGGATCAGATTGATTTAAAAAGGAAAGGTACTTACACAAATGGAGCTATAAGCTATTCTACAGAAAAAATAAACGACAACAGTGATGAAGAGGAATATGAACACTTAACACTTCATTTACGTGAATTATGCAATCCACAAAAACCCAGAATTACCAGGGATATTGATGCCTTCCGCGAATATCTTTCCCGGTGGAAGCAATATAACAATGACCGTCAATTCAAAGGGGATTATGCGGTTCCAAAGTTCCCGGTATAATACATCATAGAGTCATCTGTATGAATGATAACGAACGTATAATTCTCACCTCAGAAAAAATGTTTTTTTCTGCCATTTGCACTTATTTAACCCGGGTGAAGACTTTCCGGATTTAATCAAATGGTCCGGATACACTTTGTTTATGCAATTACCATGGTACCGGATACCCTCGAACCGGGACAATACGGGATCTCCTTCGTAAAAAAAGCAGGGAGCATGGTACACCGGACTACTGCTGTTTCAATTATGGTGGTCCATGTCTACCTATATTTTCTTGATGAGAAGGCTTTGCCTTTTACATGTTAAACTTCGTTGAATTCCAATGATTTTATAATAAAGGTGTATTTCAACTTCGTTGAATTCCAATGATTTTATAATAAAGGTGTATTTCA
>JAFGRV010000095.1 GCA_016934975.1 Spirochaetales bacterium
CCGCAACCCAAATAATTAATTTATGACAAGGTTGCCGTTATGAAAATTCTTGATTTCTTGTGAACCTGCGTTTCGCTATTATTCCGCGTATTCTTGTAAAAAAACAAGAATACGCGGAATAATAGCATATAAGCAGGCGGTAACTTAATTTTAGTCCGTGCAGGCGGATTCCGGTATTTTCATTTAATGTATATCATTAGAAAAAGTGATGCTTATGACTATTATCAGGTATAAAAGTCATAACATTGTCGCCGCGGCTTGCAAATTTATTTTTCAATCAATTATAATTTAGATAATGTATCAATCAATACATTACGCAGGCTACGCCCGCAACCCAAATAATTAATTTATGACAAGGTTGCCGTTGTGAAAATTCTTGATTTCTTGTGAACCTGCGTTTCGCTATTATTCCACTTTTTTTGAACAAAAAATGTGGAATAATAGCATATCATGCCTTGAATGTTAAAGGAAACAATCGCTTTGGAAGAAGCAATGGATGTGGAAAAGAGAAATCGTAAAACTCCGGACCGGGAACGCACTATCGCTCTTCTGGGAACCGAATTAAACTACGAAATCCCCATAGAAATTTTCAAAGAGACGAGAAAATTGGCACAAATATATAATTATAATTTACTTTATTTTTCAGGAGAGCCATTCAAATGCCCTTTCGAATCTTATGCTTCAGCCAACATCCTCTATAATTTTATCACCCCTAAAATTGTCGACGGATTGATACTCATCAGCAATCTCCTTTGTTCTTATACTCCCTATAGGCTTTTCCGGGAGAGATGCCTGCAATTTCAGCCATTCCCTGTTATAAGTTTGGGAATGATCCTTGAAGGTATTCCCAGTGTGGTCCTTGATAACAATAAAGGAATGTATGATGCTGTCTCCCACCTCATTACGGATCATCGATACACCCGGATCGCTTTTCTAAGCGGCCCCCGGGAACACCCCGATTCGATAGAACGGTTTGCAGCCTTCACCCGGGCAATGGGAGAAAATGGTCTGACTATAGATCAAAGTCTTTTATTGCAGGGCGATTACCGGCACCATTCAGGCCGTTCAGCAGTTAAGGAGTTACTTGATTTACGAGGTAAAAAACCGGGCCGGGATGTTCAGGCTATTGTCTGCTGTAATGATTATATGGCAGCCGGGGTGATGTTAGAGCTTCAGTCCAGGGGAATCAGAATCCCCGAGGAGTTCGCTTTAATTGGATTTGATGACTCAATAATTTCCGGGTATTTAACTCCCACGATCAGTACAGTCCGACAGTCCTTCAAATCCTTAGCAGCAAAGGCTGTAGAGTTGCTTATACAATTGTTAGAAGGCAATTCCGTACCGGATATTGTACATGTTGATTCCCGCTTTATTCCCCGAAGGTCCTGTGGTTGTCCGGATAAAATAATTAAAGATAACGGATATTCAATACCGGAAGATCTGAAAGAACATTTAAAAAAAACTCCCCGGGAATTTCTTGAATATTTAAACGGTCACCTTATTGATCTCGAAGAACCAATACTAATGACCTGGAAAAAGCCCCTTTCCAGTTTACACGAAAAGGATACCCGGGATCGTAAATCCGGACAAGCGAATTTTAACCGTGACTTCGGACAATCAGAAAGAACTCTCATAGAAGAAACAGCCTACAATACCTTTATTATAAACAAATACCAGAAGATGATATATAATACGGGAATAGCCTTGATTAAGACCCTGGATCTTTCCGAATTGTTGAAAACCATCATAAAAAATCTGCCTCTTACAGGTATCCGGAGATGCAGCATCTGCCTCTACGAAAATCCGGGAAACAGCAAAGACGCGCTTCCTCCCTGGTCCGGACTAATCCTGGCTTTCGACCATACCGGCGCAACGAAACTCCCTCCCGGGGGACTTCGGTTTGAAACATCCAGGCTCTTACCGGAAGAGATTAACTGGCGGCAGAAAGGGATTTTCTGGGTGATTTATAATCTCTATTATCATCATGAACAGCTCGGGTATATACTCCTGGAAAGCGGGGTAAATGATGAAAGAATCTATAGCAATTTAACCAGACAAATCAGCAGCACACTAAAAGGAGCTCTGTTGTATAAAGAGAGTCAGGAACATACCCGGCAACTGGCCGAAGCCAATAAAATTATCCAGGGTCTTTACATTGACTTGAAGGATGAGAATTTACGCATCAAAGCAGAGATGGATGTAGCCCGAAAGATCCAGACTGCACTTTTACCTATGGATGTGTCCGAAATCCATCACGATTTCCAGTTTGCCGCATCCATGCTGCCTGCCGATAAGGTGGGGGGGGATTACTACGACATTGCTTTGGACAGAGACGGATCCCTCTGGTTGGGAATTGGGGATGTCTCCGGTCACGGTTTGAAACCGGGGTTAATAATGATATTGGCCCAGACTATACATACCACGATTACCACTAATTTGGACGTTAACCCCGCGGAAGCCCTTGTCATGATAAACCGGGTACTGATCAAAAATGTCAAGAAAAGAATGCAGGAAAGCGATTATATGACATGTGTCCTGTTAAAATACAGGGGAAAAGGATCCTTTCAATTCGCCGGCGTGCATCTTGATCTGCTTATATACCGGCTGGAGACAAAAAGCTGTGAACAAATAGAAACCAATGGAATGTGGTTGAATGTGATTGATGACATTACCGATCATACAAAAAATATGGATTTCAAACTGGAGATCGGTGATGTGCTGATCCTCTATTCCGATGGAATTACCGAATCCAGGAATGAAGATCGCGAAATGCTGGATATAAAGGGGTTGATGGATCTGGTTGTCCGGCACGGAGAAAAAGAACTCGAAGAGATGAAACAGGGGATTCTCGCGGATGTACTGGCATGGCATAAAGCACGGCAACGGGACGATATAACTCTGGTGCTCACCCGTCGTATCCATTAAATAAATTATTTTATTTTAAACAGGGGAAAATGGAGTATAAATGTCGTTCCTTCCCCCGGGGAGCTTTCGACATCTATGGTTCCTTCGAAAATACCTTCAATAATATTGTGAACAATGGTCAATCCCAACCCGGTATTTTCGGAAAGACCTTTGGTTGTAAAGAGAGGATCGTAAATTTTCGACAATATATCTTTTCCCATACCTATTCCCCGGTCCTTTACCCTGAGATCAATACCCG
>JAFGRV010000636.1 GCA_016934975.1 Spirochaetales bacterium
GTAAACTCCCGCTCCCCGGAGCGGAGAATAATCCAGCATTACCTATCCGGTTTATGCTCCTTCCTTTATTTATCGGTCATAAACCGGATAGGATGAACACGTAAAAATATCCTTGTTAAATACATCCGGCATATTGACTCATCCGTTATTCATAACGTATACTGAATGTTGATAAAATAAACGGTAAATATGCTATTATTCCTGATATTCTTGTTTTTTTACAAGAATATCAGGAATAATAGCGAAACGCAGGTTCGCGTGAAATCAAAAATTATCATAACGGCAACCTTGTAATAAATTTATTATTTGGGTTGCGGGCGAAGCCTGCGTAATGATAAGAGGTAGATAGTCATCTCCTTTTATTATTCCTTTCATAGAAAGGAGTATGTAAGGGCACTGATATAGTGACAGGAAATGACAAATTCAAGACAGTTTAGTATAGTCATTAATAACTGACAATGAAGAAAAATTTATGCATGCTTCTGTTGCTCGTACTCACTCCTTTTCTTTTTTCACAAAGTAAAATTTATACTCCGGATACAGTTTTAGAAATTATAGACGACCTGAAAGATTCTTTTCCCCGTTATGAGGGATCTCAAGAGGAAAAACAAGTCCTTGCGTATATAGAAAAAAAAATAACCGGGAAACAACTCTCTTACACAAAAACCAATTTCAATACCTCTGATTCCTATCATTCATTCTCGGAAAATATTAAAGTCACCCTCCAGGGAGTAAAGCAAGATGCCATAATATTCCTTATCCCGATAAATCATCCCCCTGACGCGACAAAAGAAACAGATGGTATTATCAATGTTGCCCTGGGTCTCTCACTCATCAATCACTATTCCCAAAAAAAACCGCCGGTAACTCTGCAATTTGTGTTTCTTGGTGCAGAATTTGGAAAAGAACCGTTATATCCCCTGGGAACTTCACTTTTTTTAGAAGATTTTTTCCCCGAACATCCTGTCATGCTTTTATACCTTTCCTTTAAAAATTTTCCCAGACGAATCATTGTTGGTGGGGCCGGCCAGGGAAAAATAACCCCATACTGGTATACGATACGCTGTTCAGAGGCTTTAAAAGAAGCCAATGTTCCGTTTCTCTTAAGCGGAAATAAAAATCAAATTTTCAGGTTGGGTTTAGCACAGGAGAAAACACCAATCGAACCTTTTTTGAAAGCCGGATTTCCTGCCATTTCACTCAGCGGATCTTCTTCCGAATTTTCCACCAACGAGAAAAAAGATTGGATATTCTCATTCGGTTCTTTTATAGATATTCTGATTGATAAAAGCAAAAATGAAATTCCCGAATACTGGGATCAACATTATTTATTTTTTCAGGTTTATGACTTTTATCTTATTATCAAGGAAAACATGCTCCTTATAATTTTTATCATTGTTGTTGGCATTGCTATTCTCTTTGCACTTATCTACCAGATGCAAATACGATCCAATATGAGGCTTCTTGCAAAATATTTCTGGGTTATTCCTCTTATTTTTATCGTCACACTCATCCTGCTTATTATTTCTACTTTCGCCATCCAGTTGATCTTGCAGCTACGCAAAGATTTTACACTCTGGGAAGCTTATCCATTTCTTTTTCTCATGATAAAACTGTCGATAGCCTTCCTTCTGTTTGTTTTTTGCCTTAAACTCATTCATTTTATACCAATCCCCATGACAAGGACTTTTTACTCATCCCTTACAATTGCCCTTCTCATTTTGGATACATTTCTCATATCTCTTATAAATATATCTTTTGTTTATTATTATTTATGGGCTTTCTTCTTTATTTTATTAGCCTTTCTTTTTAAAAATAGAATTATTCGTTTGATTCTTATCTTACCCAGTCCGTACTGGATTATAAAACTGATATTGGATTTTTTTATCTTCATACCGGAACCTGTCTTTTGCCATACGGTCCTCTTCTCACAAATTAAAGGGAATATTGTCATCAGTCTGCTTATCCTCCCCTTCATTTGTGTTATTGTGAATATTTTTCTATTTTTCTTTCCCGCAAGACATAAGCGTTCCCGGGTCCGGTATAATGTTATCGCACTCTCTTTATTCGTCGTTAATGCCCTTCTCATAATATGGACCTTTTTTATTCCTCACTTTTCAGAGAATCGATTTCAGAATGTAACGGCACGGAATATAATTGATTATGAAAGACTCACTCATTTTATAGAAATTGAAAGTTCATCACCTCTTGGGGAAATAAGTATAATGGATGAGGAATCCGTATTCACATTTAATACGACATCCAGAAAATATATTATCCCCAAGAAAAATATCCCGGATCTTCTTTCCATAAAGACAACACAAATCCCATTTCTTAATCGAAACAATGTTACTATCAATATCCAATCAATCGGGACTCCATATAAAGTATACTTTCAGGTCCGGGCAGATAAAGATTTCACTCTCTATGACTCGAATTTTCCCTTTAAAAAAACACAAAAGGGCATGGGTTATGAAATCCAGATTGGAATTTATCCGCCCTCTCCTCTGGAGGTGCAGCTTACCCTCACAAAAGATATTATTTACGTATTTTCATTACAGATAGATTATGAAAACCTTCCATTTGAGTTTAATGTCCTGGGTAAAAACAAGAATATTACAACTCTTCTCACCCTTAAAAAGAAAATAACACTCAAAGAAAATTAATTTGACAAATCAAAGCCTTGTATAGTATACTTTCACTGTACATATGATAAGTATTATTTTCCATATTGATCTCGATGCCTTTTATGCCTCAGTTGAACAACATGACAATCCATTGTTAAAAGGAAAACCTGTCATTGTCGGTGCTATCCCCGGGACACGGGGTGTTGTTTCCGCCTGTTCTTACGAAGCCCGAAAATACGGAATACATTCTGCCATGCCCATTTCCCAAGCTTACAGACAATGTCCCCAAGGCGTATTTCTTCCTGTCAGGATGAGTCGATATATGCGTATATCGGAAGTTATTATGAATATCGCGAAGGAATATAGTCCCGAGTTTCAGCAAGTTTCCATTGATGAAGCATACCTGGATATGACCGGAACCGAACGCCTCTTCGGCCCTCCCGAGGATGTTGCACTCACAATAAAAAAAAACATACGTAATAAAACCGGACTTACCCTCTCCATCGGTATTGCCCCCAATAAATACCTTGCAAAACTCGCATCGGAACACAAGAAACCGGATGGTCTTTACCGTATTATGGACGGAGAGGAGGAAGCATTCCTTGACCGCCTGTCCCTGAAAGACCTGTGGGGTGTAGGGAAAAAAACCCTGGAGAGACTTTCCGAATTAAATATCAGGACAGTACGGGAACTAAGGCTTTATCCCCTTCATATTCTCAACTCAATGCTTGGCCAGGCAATGGGCGAGTTTCTTTATAATGCAGTCCGTGGGAAAAGTTCAGGAATTCATACGATGACGCCCAGAAGTCACTCTATAAGCAATGAAATAACTTTTGAGACAGACAGAAAGGATAGTGAAGGATTACAGAGAGTGATCTTTGAGCTCTGTAATCAAGTTATGCACCGCTTATTACAAGAGAAAAGCAGATCAAAAACAGCATGCATTAAACTCCGGTATTTTAATTTTCACACAATAAATGCACAACAAACAGTACGGCACTGGATTTCATCTACGGAAGAACTCTTTAGACTTACAAAATCCCTTTTTGAATCAAGGTGGGACGGATATTCACCTATCAGGCTTATCGGGATAGGACTTTCAAATGTTGTTAAAACCGATTATCACACCCAGGCCGAACTCTTTGACGATAATGATTATAAAAAGAAAAAAGTAGAAGAGGCTGTATTTAAAATAAAATCGCAGATGGGCGGTACGAAAATCACCAGAGCAAGTTTGATGAATAAAAAAGATACAAGAAAAGAAACAGAAATAGAATAACAAAAAAATTATTTTATTTTGCCGGTACTTTAATGTGCTTTTCTGCTCCTATGGAAGTAACATATTCCCCATCTGCAAGCACCGCGATCCAGGTGTAATCCGCAAACAAATACAAGTCTAACATCCGCTCCTGTTTAAACCTGTCCCAGATAGAAATAGAAAGATCCCTATTGAGTGAAAGAAGAAGTTTATCTGCAATATACAATTTACGAGGGATATGGGGACATTCGGGAAATTCACTTAATTTCCTCCCATCCCAGGACACTATCCGGCTGTATCCGAGAGATGTATATACATAATCACCGGTTGGGGCGGAAACCAGAGAAGCTGTCAAATCTTCTCCGGCAAAAGAAAAAAGAACTTTTTCCAGTTCATACCCTCTCCCTTGATGCATTTTCAATTGAGTGATTGATCCGGCATTGCTATCCTCCGGGTTGCTGCCGATGCTCAGCGAAAAGAGTGAATTCGTTTTTTGATGAAAGACGAGATCATAACATAAAAGTGCAGGATCAGAAAGGGATACAGTCTCTCCGGTTTGGGGATTGATGGAGATAAGGGGACTTTCGAACCGGTTTAATTTACTTCGTGCACCGATAAGCAGGGAATCTGATATATAAACAATTTTATTTAAACCCTTCGCCTTATATTCAAATTGGGGCTGAAAAGTCGTTTTATCACGTATCGCGCACAATCCGTCTCTTTCCAGAGTAATAATACCATTTTCCAGAAGTTCAAGCTGAATTAAAGGCGATGAGAATTTGGTAAACTCTTCGACAATATCTCCTGTTTTGATATTTCGTATATTAAACTCAATGGGATCCGAATTACGGCTCCAGGTGAGTAATTTTATGGGATTATAAAAGGAAAGCCCGATATCCGTCCTGAATAAATTTTCATAAAGATAGTAATTAAAATCCGCAATATCGACGTTCTCTGTTCCGGTATCCAAAAAATAAAGAGGAAATGAGAGTATTTTTTCACTATTACCAATAGCTATAAGTTTTTTAGTCAAGGCAATATCAGATATTGCAGCAAGCTCATTATGGGAGAAAACCTCGAGAGAATTTTTAACAGCCGCTTCCGGCGGATTCTTTATCTTAAGATTAAGAATTGTTCCGTCGGGAGATGAAAAGTATATAGTCTCTTTCCCATACACCGGGGTCGCCAGTTGGGTAAGGAAAGGGCCCTCAACTTTTTCAGCGACACGGATTAAGTCTTTCCCGGTAAATTCAAATCTGTTGAGTACAGAGTTGCCTTCATTTTTTGAAATACAGAGGATTTCTTTTCCATCCCCCAAAATAGCAGTGGATGCTATGCTCTTAATATCAGCCTGAGTGACAACTTTACCTGAAAGAAGATCGATAATAACAAGCTTTTCCCCGGTTGATGCGGCAATAAAGGTTTTTTTATCTGAAATACTTATCGCCGTAAGATTAGAGAGAGTCGCAACCGGATCTGCCAGGAGCTGATTCTGAGATTTGATCTCCCAATACATAATTTTCCCCGAGGGCTGATACGTCATGATATTTTTTTCAGTTTTAGAAAAAGTTGCATATGAGACGAGTCCGAATCCATCCGGAAAAAGGGGGAGGAGTTCTCCGGTTTCTGCTTTATGAAAAGAAAGACTCTTCCATTCCGATTTTCCATAGACCAGGTAATTGCCTTTTGTGGAAAAGGTAAAAAAAAGGGGGATCTGTTTTAAGTCGATTTCATATTTTTTCTCACCTGTTTCCCAATTCCAGACGCTCAGCCTCGAAGAGAGGGGTTCAATTATTTCAAGTACTGCACAATATGGCAATAACGGATGGATTGCAATATGTTTTACCGGCCGGTAATGCACTCTGATAGAGCGGAGGAGTTCCCCGGAATCCGTATCCCAAATTTTTACAGTTCCGTCTTCCCCGGCAGAAAAGAGAACCGGCTTTGCAGGATGATGTATCAACTCATTAATAATACCCCTGTGGCCGCTTTGGATGATGACATCTTCCATGCCGCAAAAAAGAAGGGAGGTATTTATCCACAGCAACATGCTGCATATGAGAGTGATATGTTTTCTCATTTTTCTATATACACCCTTTTGATTGATACATACGGGGGAGTTAAAAAAGTCTGAAAAGGATCGGTACGCATTTTCTTGTCTATGTCCTTCATAACTTTATCATACATTTCGTATTGTATCTGTGATACCGCTATGGCATCTTGCTTTATTCCTTCAATATGAAAGATCAGGGTGTCTCCTTTTTTTTCCATAAAATAAATATCAATATCGGCTTCTTCATTATTTACCGAATCGACCGCTTTTTGCAAAAGATAATATTTAATGACCTCAATACATCTGTCATCCATTTTTTCTTTATATATTTTCAATTTTTCAACAAGCTCTCGAAATCCGATAACAATGCGGGCAGGTGAGCCTGTCTCATAATCAAGTTTTCCAAAGGAATACGTAGATCTGTCGAGTTCCGGAATAAAGAAAAAATCAATTCCCTCCGAAGTCCCGGTTAATTTAAGAGGATATTCCGGTTTAAGTACTTTATTACATTTCGGACAGGTGACACTCATGAAATCACCATTGATTATTGAAGCCATCAATTCAGGGTGAGTATCGAAATTAACTTCATCCGGTATATCCGCATCAAATTTCTCTTCACAATAACAGGTTATTTTTTTCACTTCTTGTTCTCCTTGTTTCCTCTCCGGTCCAATCGTCATATCCTTGTTTTATACTCAACTGTTTAAAATTTTGTCATTTTCCTTCATTAAGCCTTTCTGTAAAAGGAATTATATAAGGAAAAGACAAATTTACTACAATTGGAAATACTGACAATTTAGAAAATTGTCAGTATACCTTGTTGTATTCTTTTGTCACCTTCTTAAAAACAACTCTCCCGCTTGCAACAATTGTTTTGAAGGTTCCGGATATCAAAGACTCCCGCATTATACATTGTTTAAAAACGACTTTTAAACAATGTATATGAGAGCACAAGTATACTCTGAAAATACGAAATTGTGCAAGCTAAAATTTTAAGAAGTAGAAAATATCACTAAAAACAGCAAGTATGGTAAGCATTGCGATAATAGAGAACCCGACAAGCTGGTACCGCATGACAAACTTCGGACTCATTGTTTTTTTTATTCGCATAATCAGAACAAGAATTATTTGACCGCCGTCAAGTACGGGAATGGGAAGAAGATTCATAAATCCCAGGAGCACACTTATAAGACAGATGAACTGAAAAAAATTACTCATTCCGGCCCCAAATCCGATACTGAATCCACTCAGGGCCTGCTGACCGACCATCTGGGTAATCCGGATAGGTCCGGCAACAACATCCGAGACATTCTTTACCCCGACACGGAACAAAATTGCGAAACTCTGGACAATAAGTCCCAGAACTTCCAGAGTCCGTTCTCCACCCTTTATAAGCGCGGTAAAGGGATCATATTTCGGTGAGGGAACACGCAGCAGGAGGAAACGGATACCGGGATCCATAGTTGTTCCGTTTTCGTACGAAAGAGACATTATCGTATTCTTTTTCTCTCCGTTTCGTTCATATGAAATTTCAACTTTTTCCGGTTTGTCATTCAAAGCATAATAAAAAGCTGTCGTATGTTTTATCTGCTTTTCATTCACGGAAAGAAGAATATCCCCCGGTTGTAATCCGGCCTTATCCGCAGCACTGTCTTTTATAACCGACTCAACAACAGGATCAGTCCATGGATAGATTCCTATACGGGAAATATATTGCCCCGGCACTTCCTCCGGAGAAATAGCAACATCAAAAATAGTATCATCACGCTTGATCGTGAATAAAAGTTCTTTTCCCTGAGACCTGGATACGACGTTATAAATATCATCAAAATGATTCATCTCTTTTCCGTCGATGGCAAGAATTTCATCACCCGTTTGTAATCCGGCATCCCGGGCAACAGAGACCATTTCAGCATTCTCCATGGCATATTCGCTTTGAAGAATTATTTTTGTACCTGATGTCTCGATTGTGTACCCTGCAAATATAATGATAGAAAAAATAAGAGCGGCAAAAAACATGTTTGCAAGTGGGCCGGCAGCAACGATGATGACTTTCTTTATTGTTGATGCGGAAAGAAAGGAATTTTTTTCTTCTTTTGCTTTTTGGTAATCTTCTTCCGTGAAATCCGGTTTGAACATTTCTCCTTTAAGCTTACAATACCCCCCAAGTAAAAACCATGAGATCTGGTAATTTATACCTTTTCGGGTAAATCCGATAAGTTTTTTCCCGAACCCCAGGGAAAAGGTTTCTACCTGTACACCGCAGAGTCTCGCTGCAAAAAAATGCCCCAATTCATGAACCAGAATGAGTAAACTCAGGCCGAATATTCCAAAAACCACAATAATTATTGTATCCATTATATTTTCCTACCTATTTTTATTTGATATTTCTTTCAACAGAAACAATTACCTCTATATCTCCAGCAATAAACAATGACCTCTATCACTTTAACAATAATTATACTGCCGGTTTATAACAAACAATTAACAATTGAGTATATTTAAAGCTATCTCCCGGGCAATAATTCTTGCTCTCTCATCTACAGCAAGAATAGTATCTATTGAATTTACACTTTTTTCCCATACCCTATCAAGTGTCTTCTCTACAATCTTCGGGATTCCTGTAAAGGGAATCCTGTTTGTAATAAATTCATGTACGGCGATCTCATTTGCCGCATTATAGACAATCGGATATGTTGTACCTGATTCGGCTGCTTTAAAAGCAAGTGAAAGCATGGGGTATTTTTCATGATCAACAGGTAAAAAAGTAAATTCCTTGCCTGCAAGATCGAGTGTTCCGAACATGGACGGAGACACCCCGGGATAGAAAAGGGCATAATGTATGGGCATACGCATATCCGGTTCGCTGATCTGGGCAAAGAGACACCCGTCGATAGTTTGAACCAGGGAATGAACAAAACTCTGGGGATGAATGACAACCTTAATTTTTGATAAAGGCATGGCGAACAAGTAATGTGCCTCAATAACCTCCAGACCCTTATTACCAAGGGTTGCGGAATCAATGGTTATTTTAGTGCCCATATTCCATGTAGGATGCTTAAGGGCGTCTTCCAGCTTTACGGTCTCCAGATTTTTTGCAGACATGGTGCGGAATGCTCCCCCCGAGGCTGTAATGATGATTTCGGAGATTCGCTTCGGATCAATCTGGTGTAAAAGCTGGAAAAGTGCGGAATGTTCGGAATCCACGGGAATTATCCGTTTATTAAGTTCACCGGCTTTTTCAAGGATTAAGGGTCCGGCCATGACAATGGTCTCTTTATTAGCCAGAGCACAATCTTTTCCGGATTCCAAGGCTTTAAAGGACGGCAGCAATCCGCGGGATCCTGATATCCCGTTTACAACAATATCAGCATCCGATTCCTCGATCATGTCCAGAATACCCCGGGGGCCTTTATAAATTTTACCTGAAAATCCCGGGCAATCAATATCCGGAGATTGAGGGTTTGCCACCGCAACCGCCTTTGGTTTAAATTCTTCTATCTGGGTGGTAAGATCGTGAATCCGGCTATAACAAGAAAGTCCGTCAACCGTAAAAAAATCGGAATAGTTTTTTATGATATCAAGGGTATTTTTACCGATGGAACCGGTACTTCCCAGGATAATTACTTTTTTCATCAGTATCCTTTAACTCAGGAGTGGGAAAACAAGGAAAAATACAGGGGCACTCAGGAGTAATGAATCGAGGGTATCAAGGATTCCACCCCTTCCCATCATGAGAGCACCGGAATCTTTAATTTTTGCAGAGCGTTTCATGGCAGATTCAAAAAGATCACCAAAAATACTCGAAAGGGCGATTAATGCACCAAAAAAAATCACATTAAAAAGATTTGTATTCAAAAAGTGCGGAATAGAATAGTAGAAAAACACCGCTGTTCCCACAGTACCAAGAAATCCTGCAATAAATCCCACAAGTGTTTTATTTGGGCTGATAGCTAGTTTCAATTTTGTGCCCTGGCCTAAGAATTTACCAAATACATATGCCAGTATTTCATTACTAAACACGAGGGCAAGAAAAAATAAAAATACGATATTGGGTTTATCTTCCGATAAGGTGAGAATTCGGATTATATATGTCATAAAAAGTCCCGGGTAGAGTATGACAAAAGAAGAAGTCGAAATAATCGGGAGCACTTTTGAAAAATCTTTTTTATTTACCGTAAAAATAGATTTAATGGCGATAAAAGCAAATACAAGGATAAGCCATTTATAGGTAAGTGAATTGATATCTTTAAAAAAGGTAATTTCAAGGTATGTGACGATAACTAAACTTGCAGAAAGAATCGGTGCACTATATTTAAATACCGGAATCTCCGATTTTACAAAGAAATTCTGTACTTCGAAGGCACCGGCAACCGTAAAAAAGAGTATGATGACATTAAGAGCCAAATGGTTATAGTGGGGAAAAACAAATATAACAAGATAAAGAAGTGGTAATATTACTAAAGCTATTATTAATCGTCCGAAGAATTTCGTCATTTCGCGTCTCCAAATCGTCTTTCTCGCTGTTGATAGTCTTCAATGGCCAGATAAAGGTCATCTTTATCCCAATCAGGCCATAATTTCGGGCTAAAGTAAAGTTCGGAATATGCACATTCCCAAATAAAAAAATTGCTCAATCTTCTTTCTCCGGCTGTCCGGATAGCGAGATCAATGGGCGGTAATTCCGGATGATCAAGATGCTGCTGAATGTCTTCCCCGGTAATATGTAAACCGGCAGTTCCATTCTCTTTTATCTGCTTGCGTGCAAGCCATTTATTGACTGCCCGTACGATTTCATTCTGACCGCCATAATTGATTGCAAGGTTAACCGTAAGACCGTCATAATGAGCAGTATCAGCTCTCACGGCATTTAATTCAGCTCTGATTGATTCCGGCAGTCCTGCACTGTCACCGCTTGAAATAACCCGGATTTTGTGTTCCCGATAAAAATCCAGTTCATTCATCAGATGCTTTTTTACCAATTGCATAAGAAAGCTCACTTCATCCTTTGCTCTCTTCCAATTCTCCGTAGAAAAAACATAGAGTGAGAGAAACCGGATGCCCACATCAGATGCGGCATGGACAATCCGTTTTGCGGCTTTTACTCCCTCATTATGTCCAAATGTCCGTAGTTTTTTCTTCTGTTTTGCCCATCGTCCATTACCGTCCATAATAATCCCTACATGGTCCGGTAATTTCGTTTTATCAATCATTTTCTATTATCCATTTATGAGAACAATATAGTATCATTCTAATCACTCTGTAATGCTTTTATTTAGACTTCAAGTATCTCTTTCTCTTTTTTCTCAAGGAGATCATTTACTTCTTTAATATATCTATCAGTCATTTTTTGAATCTCATCCATCCCTCTTTTTGATTCATCCTCACTTATGGCAGATGATTTCTGTTTTTTCTTTAACTCTTCGTTAGCTTCTCTTCTCACGTTTCGAATCGCGACACGCGATTGTTCAGCCATATTTTTTGTTACTTTCACAAGTTCTTTTCTGCGCTCTTCCGTGAGAGGGGGTATATTAATCCGGATGACTTTCCCGTCATTATTCGGGTTAACAGAGAGTTCGGATTTTTGAATCGCTTTTTCGATATCTGCCAGGGCGGCTTTATCCCAGGGCTGAATGACAACAAGCCGGGCTTCCGGAACGGATATTGTTGCCACCTGGTTCATCGGCACCATCTCACCATAGTATTCCACCTGAATTTTCTCGAAAATTGCAGACGACGCACGTCCTGTTCTTACGGTATTAAACTCTTCACCGAGAGCATGGACTGTCTTTTTCATTTTACTTTCTGTAGTTTGCTTTACTTGTTCCATCTAAATAATTCCTCCTTAAAAAATGACATAATGCATAATCCGGGACTTTTTAAAAAGTCCCGGATGAGAATAAGGACAATTGTTCTATTTACACATCATACGAAAAATCGGAAGTCAGCTACTGCTGACAATAAACATATATTCATTATTTAATATGCAATAAAACAAGAATTCCGCATAGATAGAGAAAGTACATATCAGGCTCATGATCCATCATATAAAATAACCTAATGATTAATTAAATCACCGGCTGCTGTACATCCACGTGAGTACAACAGCCGGAATAATATTTTTTAATGTAAATGCGAAAACCTGATTTATTCACCCAGTCTATAGTAGAGATATTCCACAATACTCACATCTCCACCAACTTCTTTACTGAGATTTTTAAGTACCTCGGAAACTTTATACTTTTCATTTTTTACAAAATTCTGATCGACAAAGCAGATTTCCGCAAGGTGTTTACTAATTTTACCTTTCACTATTCCCTGTACGACATTTGCCG
Source organism: Spirochaetales bacterium (assembly GCA_016934975.1). Taxonomy (GTDB): domain Bacteria; phylum Spirochaetota; class Spirochaetia; order SZUA-6; family JAFGRV01; genus JAFGRV01. The sequence goes on from JAFGRV010000636.1 coordinate 12,274, forward strand.
GTTTTCCCAGATTTTCAGCCTGTTTCTGAAAAATTTCCTCTTGTTCTTTTAAATATTCGGCATCAACCGCATTCCGGTCCAAATAGAGAGGGGCATATGCCGCAACATGAAGGGCACAATCAAAAGCAGTTTCTTTTACCTTTTCATTGGTTTTAAGCCCCGGATTACCGAGCTTAAATTTAATGATGACTCCGATTCTGCCTTCACCATGGGTGTAATCGACGAGAAGCTCATCATCTTTTGCGTGAACTACCTTAAAACGTTTAAGCCCGAGATTTTCTTTAATTCTTGCCTGAATATCTTTTACACAGGAATCAAGTGTCGCATCCGGGGTTTCCAGATTTTTTTCATCTATTATAGAGAGACATTTTTCACCAAGTTCAATAAAATCTTTATTCTTTGCAACAAAATCGGTCTCACAATAGAGCTCTAAAATGATCCCTTTATTACCGGACATCTTTATAAAGACTTTCCCCTCTTTTGTTGCTTTACCGTCCCTTTTTCTCGCTGCAGCAAGTCCGAGTTCTTTCAGCATTTTTACAGCTTTTTTAAAATCACCTCCGGAATCAACCAGTGCTTTTTTACAATCCATCATCCCGGCCCCGGTCAATTCTCTCAATTCCTTTACTTGGGTTGCTTTAATTTCCACTATTTTCTCTCCTATTCATCATACAATTTATCATCATCGATTTCATTTTTATCGATCTTGGTATCCGGCATCTCTGCTTCTTCAACCTTCTTAGCCTGCTGCTTTTCTTTTTCTTCCACCGTATAGTTGGAATAATCCTGATCGGTAAAAACTACTGCATCTTCATCTTTTCCGGACTCCCCGAGACTCTCGGCAACCGAAACCGTCTCAACCTCTTCTTCGCTTTCAGCATCTTTATCCATAATCACTTCTTTATCCACGAGGGTTGAAAACTCTTCATCCGTATCATCATCCTGATCCTGTAACGTCTCAATAACCTCCAGCCCGACTTCATTCTCCGCTTCGATGACTGCATTCGCGATAATTTGAGTAAAAAGAGTAATAGCACGGATAGCATCATCATTTCCCGGTATCGGGTAATCGATGCCTGTGGGATTACAATTTGTATCAACGACCGCAATAATAGGAATACCAAGACGTCGTGCTTCTGCAACAGCGATCACTTCTTTTCTTGTATCGATGATAAAAATAACACCCGGGAGATCTTTCATTTCTTTTATTCCCAGTAAATTCTTCTCTAAACGCTGTTTTTCTTTTTGAAGTCTGGAAATTTCTTTTTTGGTAAGATTTTCAAAAGTTCCGTCAATTTCCATCTTTTCAATCTTTTTCAGCCTTAAGAGTGATTTCTTAATGGTATAAAAGTTTGTAAGCATACCACCAAGCCATCTATTATGAACATAAAACATTCCACATCGCTTCGCTTCACGTTCCACAGCCTGTTGCGCCTGTTTTTTTGTCCCGACAAAGAGTACTGATTTTCCGGAAAGCACATTATGCCTTACGACCTCAAAAGCCTCTTTAATCGCAGCGATCGTTTTTTGAAGATCGATGATATGGATGCCATTTCTTTCAGCGAAGATGTACTTTTTCATCCTTGGGTCCCATCTTTTTGTCTGATGGCCGAAATGAACCCCTGATTCCAATAAATTTTTCATTGTAACAACAGCCAAAGTTGTCCTCCTCATAGTAAGTCAAGAATTCTTAAGAATTCTTTTTATTCCCGGGAAAATCTCCAAAGAGATTTATCCATAGGAAAATTTAATTACCCCGTCTCTAAGAGAAGGAGTAATTATTGTGCTTTAGCATGACATAAAAAAGAGATATAGGCAAGCCCACAATATTACTATATGAACCTTTTATCCACTCAATAAAAAAAGATCCACGCTCCTGAATACGATAACTTCCTGCAACACCCTTCCACTCGCCGGTAGAAAGATAGAATTCAATCTCTTCCGGACCAAGCTGAGCGAATTTTACTTCACTTTTTTCACTCCTTATATCCCAGATATCTCTCCTGCCCTGGTACAAGGCGATTCCCGTATATACCCGGTGAACTTTTCCGGAGAGAAGAGAAAGCATTTGGAAAGCTTCTTCTCCGGAACGAGCCTTGCCGACTATGTGCTCATCCAGAGCAACAAGCGTATCAAATCCTGCAATCCAATCGGGACCTTCATTTTTCACCCGGGAATAAACACTTTTTCCCTTCAAATGAGCCAGTTTCATTACCAGGACCTCCGGATCACCCTGATTTGTGAGGGAAACGAAATCCTCATCACACTCAGGGGCGATTGACCTGAAAGGAAGCCGCATTTGTAAAAAAATCTCCTCCCGGCGGGGCGAAGTAGACGCGAGAATAATCTCTTCCATTATAAAATTACTCAAATCCTGAAAAAAAAGATAGTCCCCCCCGCAAGTCCCAGGAGAGTTCCCGGATTCGCCCTCAGCCCAAAGGACAGAATATAGAGATCAAAAAAAAGGAGTGGTCTTTCTGTCGTCAGGCTAAAGGATGCAAGCCCGGGAAAAAGATGTAAAATCCGTTCCAAAACCTCCCAGAATATGGACCCGATAAGACAGCCCATAAAGAGGAAGGCGATAAATAATGGAATACTTTTTTTGTTTAGTTTCATAAATAATCGTTAAGAGTATTATGTAAAACTGCGATCGTGTCAAGAAGGGTTATTCTCCCCGGCAATTCCCGGTGAGTTTTTTTTCGCGCAGGATTTTACTCCCTATGAGCTTATCACATTATTGTGAATAATAAATTAACAGCGTATTATCCGGATTTTAGTCATAGCAATGGTATGTTTTCTCACTGGTTTGATTTATTATTCAAAAATTCGTCATGAGAAACCTCCTGATAGAATGCAAGAATGAGTAATCTTTTTTTTTCTGGATCGTAAAGGTCAAGCCTCCGGGTGGAATTTACACTACAGCGCAAATTCCTCCCTTTGAGTTATCTGCGATGCAGATAACTCAAAATACCAAAAAGACTTAGCGGTATAGCAGAATAATTTTACCCCAAAAAGCAGCACATAAAAGCATCTTTGATGCTTAAAATAAGATTTCAGCAAATATTCACCCCAAAGTCAACTACTTTAATGTACCTCCTTAAGCTATAC
>JAFGRV010000637.1 GCA_016934975.1 Spirochaetales bacterium
CTTCAAATATATTATTGGAATTCGACGAAGTCGAAAATACTCCACTTCAAATATATTATTGGAATTCGACGAAGTCGAAAATACTCCGCATGTGTGTAAGTTGGTTTATATAAAAACCACTTGCTCCTGCTCTTATGTCCTCAATCATGGCTGCTTATAAAAGCTTAATGATCCAGATAATCTCTTAACTTTCTGGACCGTTTGGGATGCCGTAATCTTCTTAATGCTTTTGCCTCAATTTGTCTGATCCGTTCTCTTGTGACATTAAAGTACAATCCTACTTCTTCAAGTGTCAATGAGTATCCGTCTTCAAGGCCGAATCGCATCTTCAACACATCCTGTTCCCTTTTGGGCAGAGACTTTAATACATCCTCAAGCTGTTCCTGTAATAATTTAAAGGCTGTCTGACTCGCCGGATTTTCAACTTCTTTATCTTCGATAAAATCTCCCAAAAGGGAATCCTCTTCTTCACCGATTGGAGTCTCCAGAGATATCGGTTCCCGGGCAACATTTTTTACAGATTTTACCCGGCTGATCGGCCAACCGAGGCGCTCTGCAATTTCTTCATTTGAGGGTTCTCTTCCCAACAATTGCATCAATTGACGTGATTCCCGGATTACCTTATTTATTTGTTCGATCATATGAACGGGAACCCTGATTGTTCGTGCCTGGTCGGAAATGGATCGTGTAATCGCCTGCCGGATCCACCATGTTGCGTAGGTTGAGAATTTATACCCTTTTCTGTATTCAAATTTCTCCACGGCTTTAATAAGTCCGATATTACCTTCCTGAACCAAATCAAAAAAATGTAATCCCCTGTTTGTATATTTTTTCGCAATACTGACCACAAGGCGCAGGTTTGCTTTGATAAGCCTGTTCTTTGCATTTTCCAGCATGATTTTCCCACGGGAAATTTCATTTGCTTCTTCAATGACATTATCGATGGGAGCTTCAAAATCAAATTCAATATTCTTTAACTTCCTCTTGGCTTCGTTAAAATTCTGAATCTGTTTTTTAATTAAATCTGCCGTCGTATTGAGCTCTCTTTCAATTTGTTCTTTTTCTTTCGGAATCGCTAAAGATCGTAAAAGACCTCTCAACTCTTTTGTATCGGAGAGATTAAGATTCCTTTTAATCCTTTCCTGCTCCCGTTTAAAACTCTTAATAATCCTTCTTGCTTTAAAGTAGCGTTCGGAAAGAATATTGATTTCCGTCGGGTGCAAGTCAATAGTCTTTAATTTTTTAAGCAAGGCACTTTTATTCTTTTTTACCTCGCTATCCTCAAGAATATCTTTCCCTTCACTATTACATTTTTTCTTATAATCGATATATTGCTTAATAATTGCAAAATTTTCTTTACAAATTTCCAAATATGACTGATTAAGCCGCCTTTTTTCTGCCAGAAACTCACTAATTTGCTTTTTTGTGAGGTTCATATTTCTTGGATCACTTTTCGATAAAATCTTCATGGAAACAATAAATAGTTCATTAATAAATATTCCCGAATTTTTAAGTACGTCGATCACTATTTTAGATCCGTCTTCCATTCTTTTCGAAAGCGTCACTTCCTGTTCGGCTGTAAGGAGGTTTTCTTTTCCTATTTCTTTTAAATACAACCTGATAGGATCATCGATTGCAGTATCTTTGGTCTGCTTTACTAATTTTTTCTTTGCCGTGCCTTTATCAAGATCAAGATCCAGGTTAATCTGCTCTTCCTGAAGTTTGATCTTATTTTTTTCAAGAATTGCGATTACATCATCCATTTTTTCAGAATTAATAATATGATCCGGTAAGAAATCATTTACTTCATCAAAACTGATTATTTTTTTTGTTTTGGCAAATCCCAGCAATTTTTTTATAGCCGGATCATGCTCTAATTCAGACATCATGGTTCTTCCTTATTTCTTTTAACTCTTTATCAAGAATCATTTTCTCTACAAGAAGATCTTTCATCTTCCAAGGTTCATTTTTTTCATATTTTCTGATTAATACTGCTATTTCTTCTCTCTTTTTTCTTAATAATCGACACTTTATCCTTAAAACTCCATCTGAGATAAGTTTTTCAGGGTTATATGTATATTCCCCCGATGTATTCTTTTTTGCAATCAATGCAGCTAATTCCTTATCTTCGATTCGTTGTGTCAATTCTTCGAGTGATGTGGTCCCTTCTCTATAACTTTCTTCCAAAGCTATGAAAACTTCTCTCGCATTAGGATCGTCAAGATTATCAAGAGAAAGATCACATCGTACTTTGGGAAATAAATCCCGATTTGCTGTTATTGCCAGCATTAAAAACAATTCCTCAGAAATTTTGTCTGAAGCTTTTTGTTTTTTTACCGATTCCTTCTGATAAATCGTTGCAGAACGACTCAAATTTTCAAAATCTTTCCGGACCGAATTATAATCCACATTTAGTTTATCAGCCAGTTCAGAAAGATATCCATCCCGTTTTATCTGAGAATCAATTTTTTTTAGATATGGAAAAATAAAATTAAATATCTCCTCTTTTCCCTTTGGCGTTTCTTTATCGAATTTTAGAAACCCTCGCTTTAAGAGGTATCCAAAACTATTTATACGACATTTTAAAATTTTTTTCAATCCTTTCTCACCATGTTTTTGCAAAATATCATCGGGATCCTGGCCATCCGGGATATCAACAACCTCGGATTCAACATCCAGAGCCTCACAAATCTCGATGGCTTTTATTGAGGCAGCCTCACCTGCCGGATCTCCGTCAAAAAGGAGAACAACTTTATCTGCATAGCGTTTTAATAATCTGCATTGCGTTTCGGTAAATGCAGTTCCGAGAGGTGCGACAGCATTATGAATACCTGCCTGATAGAGGGCGATGACATCCATGTAGCCTTCCACGAGATAAATAAACTTCGTATCTTTTCCGCTCTTTAAAGCAAGGTCCAGGTTAAAAAGATTATTCCCTTTTTTAAAGATGACGGTTTCCGGAGAATTAATATACTTTGGTCCTCCTTCTACAAGACTGCGTCCCCCATATGCGATCGCCTGACCTCGTGTATTTTTTATGGGAAAAATGATCCTGTTGTAAAAGTAGGGGATGAGTTCCCCTGATTTTTGAGAAAAAAGTCCCGAAGCAGTGATAAATTCTTTCGAATAATTCTTTTTTTTAAGGAAGTTGAGGAGCCAATCCCTGCTTCCCGGGGCATAACCGAGTCTGAAAGCTTCGATAGTATCAGCATTGATTCCCCTTTTTAAAAGATATGAACGTGCATGAACAGCGTTTTTACTATGTAATAAAAGGTGATGAAAACTCATGGATAAACGGTCATATAAATCTAAAAGAAGTTCTTTTTCCGATTCCTTTTCTTTATTAAATTCAAAGGTAAGGGGGATATTGGCTTTTTGAGCAAGAATTTTTAAGGCCTCGGGAAAAGAAACCTTCTCTATCTCCATAACAAAGGTAAAAATATCTCCATGTTTATGACAGCCAAAACAATAAAACATCTCTTTTTCCGGTGTTACTGTGAAGGAGGGTGATTTTTCCGTATGAAAGGGGCAGAGTCCCCAAAATCGAGTACCCTTTTTTTTGAGTGTGATATATTCACTAATGAGATCTGCGATGAATATTTTTCTTTTTATGTCTTCTTTTATATCGATACTTGTTTCCATACTTTTAGTCCGGATTATAAACCTCCTAAAAACTTTTTAATACAATTATTGCAATCGGTTCATTCTATGAGTAACATTATTCTTCGGTGCGATGTTCTTTGGGAGGAGACCCCACCCCTTTAATATAATACCATTTAGCCTGATTATGTTCTTCCAGGTCTCTGGAAAAATGGTGTTCACCGGTTGTCGAATCTTTTACAAGAAAATACCAATAATCCGTCTGTGCCGGATAAAAAGATGCAGACAAAGAGATTTTTCCCGGGTTGGTGACTGGTCCCGGGGGTAATCCGTGCCACATATACGTATTATATGGAGAATCAATTTCTTTCATTTCCGTCGTTATTTTTTCAGGATGCGGCTGGCCGTAAATTTCAGTAATAATATATTCTATCGTTGCACACGATTCAAGACCGATCCGGGAACCAAGACGGTTGTAGAAAACTGATGCGATGATGGGTGCTTCCTCGGGAATTCTGTACTCTTTTTCGATAATCGAGGCTAAAATTACTTTCCTGTGGAGGGCTTTTTTGTCCATGGTTTCATAATCAGGCATAATGTCTTTTATGTTTCGAAAGAAGTTTGCAATCATTCTGTCTACAATCTCGATGGAAGTGAGTGAGTCATTAAAAAAATAGGTATCCGGAAAAAGATATCCTTCCAGATTCTTTGCGGGTATGGCATATTTATTTAAAAGTTCCCTGGATTGTATTGCTTCTAATAGTTCGGAAGCTGTTGTAATCCCGGATTCTTCAAAATGAAGAGCAATTTTTGTCTTTGTCCATCCCTCGGGTATTGTAATTTTAATCTGTGCCTGTTTCCCGGATACTAATAAATTATGAATATCAATCGTGGAATATTCCTTTTTAATCTTATAATACCCGGCAATAAAAGCCTTCTCGGTTTTAAGTATTTTACTTATGAGGCGTAAAAAGAAGGAAGACCGGATGAGCCCTCGTGATTCAAGATCCCTTGAAATTGATATGAGGTTTTCACCCTTTTTGATGATAAAAGTGATATCATCATGATGGTCCCCTGAGGGTGTGCTGTTGAGATAAAGAATACCTATACAACCGAGAATTATGATTACAAGACATATACAGAGTGCGATAAAAATGAATTTTATAATTTTTTTGCCCATGTCCCTCTCGCTATTAATATATATTCTTTAAACGAATTATTATCACTCATGGTTACACATTGATGAAAAATAGTAGAGGTTCTTGCAAGAACCAACCTATACAAATGTGGAGCATTTTCGACGGAATCGAGAATACCCAAGGCGAGTACCCTCGCCACTTCAGGCGAGTACCCTCGCCACTTCAGGCGAGTACCCTCGCCACTTCAGGCGAGTACC
>JAFGRV010000638.1 GCA_016934975.1 Spirochaetales bacterium
TATTTTAAATCAATTTTTAGATATTACCAGTTATCTATTATTGAATAAAATCGTCAAAACACGCAAGCTTTGACCATATTTTTATTGAATATGAGAATTTTGAAAACCAATTATAGATAAAAAATTTATCGGTCAAAGCAATAGTGTTGTTATGGAAAACCGGATCATAAAAAACAATGGAGGAGATTATGGGTTCTGATAAAAAGAAGGTACTTTTTATTTGTGTCGGAAATAGTGCAAGAAGTCAGATCGCCGAAGAACTGCTGCGAAAATATGGAGATGACTATTTTCTGGCGGATAGCGCGGGGCTGCATGCCCAGGAAATAAATCCTTATGTCATTCAAGTTCTTAAGGAAGATGAAGATATAGATATTTCAGATAAAAAAACACAAAGTGTGATAGATGTATTCAAAAGGAAACTTTTTTTTCAGTATGTTATAACAGTGTGCAGCAGGGCGGAGGAAGAACATTGTCCTGTATTCCCGGGAGTAATTCAGAGGTTATCATGGTATTTTGAGGATCCTGCCAAATTCAGGGGAAATGATGAAAAAATATTGGTGAAGGTGAGAGATTTGAAAAACAGGATTAAACAGAAAATATTCGGGTTTATTGCAGCGGAAAAAGTATTTGTCGCTGATTCGGTGGACCGGCAAATATCAGTTGAATGAGTGATAGTGACATGACCGGAGGTGTTATGGGACCATTCGAAACCGGCAAACGCTGCAAATTCTTCGATAGTCTGGATTCAAAAAGATCATACATACCTTGTAGTAATAAATCATAAAACGGTCTATCTCTACAAATTTTCCCGTGGATTCAAGTTTTTTTAGATCAATTCCTTCCTATAAAGTGACGTTATATTCCGCAGGAAGCTCCATCACCGGATCATAAAGAAGCCACAAAAGCCCCGCCGTAACACCATTTATTTTTGCAATAAACCAGGAAATCTTCCGGTTTCCTTTTATATCGCTTTCTGCTATCTGGTTTTCCACGGAATTGACCCATTTCTTTTCATCAAGATAAACCCCGGAAATGATTTTTTTCGCCTGATCCAGGTCTTCTGTTGTTTCAATTTTGTTAACTAATACCTTTTTTTGTAATATTCGTGACATAGTTCTCCTCCCTCATAAATATTAATAATCCATCTTAATGCTGACGGTTTATTCGCTTCATCATATGGGTAGTCTTTTCCGGCTTCCGGATTATACCTATGACTGAAATCAAAAAATTAAATATTTCTAATCTAATTTAAATATTCTTAAGGCAATGTGAAATAAAATTTTAATATGGAGGAACTATGAAAAAGATTTTATCAATTTTAATTATTCTTGTTTTTTGCACAGGCTTTATATTTGCAGCCGGTGAAAAAGAAAAAGAACAAAAAACAGGACCTGTTTACAATTCGTATTCCGGTACGAAAGCAAAATATATATTCTGTTTTATCGGAGACGGAATGGGTATTTCTCAGGTAGGTGCTGCGGAAGCATATCTTACGGCACTGAAAAATGATAAACCCGACAGCGAGAGAGAATTAAGCTTTACAAAATTCCCGGCCCAGGGCATTACAACAACGTTTGATTTAACAAGTATTATTCCGGACAGCGCCTCAACGGCAACGGCAATAGCAACAGGGAATAAAACCGCAAGTGGTGTCATATCCATGGATGAAACAAAAACTAAAAAATTTAAATCTATAGCTATAATGGCAAAAGAGGCCGGGATGAAGGTCGGTATTGTTTCTTCTGTTTCTATCGACCACGCGACACCGGCGACTTTTTATTCACATGAGCCTTCAAGAAAAAATATGTACGAGATAGCACTTCAACTTGCCAACAGTCCTTTCGATTATTTTGGTGGTGGAGATGTCGTAGACCCGGACGGTATAAAGAGTACAATGGAAAATAAACCGGGTAATGTGTATGAAATAGCAGAGAAAAACGGATTTAAAATTACACGTACAAAGGAAGAATTCAATAATTTAAAACCGGGAGATGGAAAGGTATGGGCAATAACCGATTCTCCTGCCGATGCAAATTCTATGCTTTATGACATGGATAGAGGAAATACCCTTTCTTTGGAAGATTTTACCCAAAAGGGAATTGAATTGTTGGATAATTCAAAAGGATTTTTTCTTGCAGTAGAAGCAGGGAAAATAGACTGGGCATGTCATGCCAATGACGCAGTCGCATCGATTAACGATACAATTGCCTTTGATAATGCAATAAAAGCAGCATTAACTTTTGCTGAAAAACATACCGGAGAGACCTTGATTATCGTAACAGGTGATCATGAAACGGGAGGGCTTGCCCTGGGATACGCAGGAACCGGTTATACTGCTGCCTTAAAGATCCTGGAACATCAAAAAATATCTTATGTAAAATTCGATGAATTATTTAATGAATTTAAAACTGACAATCCTCAAGGTACTCTGGAATCATTCATACCCGTAATAGCAAATAGTTTTGGTTTTACCATAAATGATGAAACATCGCCTTTAAATCTTTCTCCGTATGAACAGGAGCTTATAAAAAAAGCATTCGATCTTTCCATGCAGCCTGCAGAAGAAAGAACCCTCACGGAAGGTGATAAAATCGCATACGGATATTATAATCCGATTTCTGTTACGCTCACTCATATTCTGAATAATAAAGCGGGACTTGCCTGGACAACGTATTCGCATTCAGGTGTTCCTGTTCCTACGTATGCTTATGGTGTGGGACAAGATCTTTTTGACGGATATTATGATGATACGGATATTTTTAAAAAAATGACAGCTATCATGGGTGTCGTTGCAAAAAATTAGAAATGACAAAAGAATAATTCAGGCTTCTTTTATTCGATAGAAGCCTGAATAATTTAAGGGCATCTTTAAAAAACAGTATTTTTTAGAGGTCCCCTTAAAAAAGGATAATTACAAATGCAATTGAAAAATAAGAAAACCGCCTTAGAGAAAATTCATTACATATTTATTATTTTAGTACTTGTTTTATCCGGAATAATAATTTTAATCCCAAGTAAATTTACAAGAAGCACTGCAATACATTCCATAAACGCAAAAGCGAAAGTTATTAAAGTTGATAATGACGGTAACCATAAAATCGGCATAACCAATACGGGTGAACAACTGGTGACACTGCAAATTTTAGATACAAAATATAAAAAAGAAATTAAAGATGCAGTAAATATGTTTACGGGAAAACTTGATTTGGACAAAGTATATGAAGAAGGTGATATTGTACTGGCAGTTCTTTCGATTGAAAATGATAAAATTTATTCCGTAAGTATAATAGATCGTTATAGAATAAATTATGAGTTTATACTTTTAATTATATTTATTATTGCTTTAATTGGTTATGCAAGAGTAACAGGAATTAAGGCGCTTATATCATTTGTTTTTACCGCTGTTTTAATCTGGAAGATTTTGCTCCCCGGATTCTTAGAGGGATATAATCCGATTTTTTTGTCTTTTATAATCGTATCGATATTAACGGCAGTCGTTATGTTTTTGGTCGCGGGTTTTACCCGAAAAGGTGTTATTGCGTTTTTGGGTTCCCTGAGCGGGATAGTTTTAACCGCAATCTTATCTGTTTTATTCGGTCTGTTTTTTAAGATTCCGGGTGAAATAAAACCTTTTGCAGAAACACTTTTATATTCCGGATACCAGTATTTGGATTTGAGCAATATTTTTATTGCAGGTATTTTTATTGCAAACAGCGGGGCGATAATGGATATAGCCATGGATATTGCGGCGAGTATGGATGAAATAAAAAATAAAAAGATCACTATCAGCAGGAGGGAGTTAATATACTCAGGATTTATAATCGGCAGATCCGTTATAGGAACAATGACGACGACCTTGCTATTGGCATATTCCGGCGGTTTTTCTACATTGCTTATGGTATTGATTGCCAGGGGTGTTCCCCTCATTAATATTTTAAATTATCAGTATATTGCAGGAGAAATTTTACATACAATCGTAGGAAGTTTTGGCCTTGTATCTGTAGCACCGTTAACTGCAATTATCGGGGGATTATTTTTAGTGAAGAAACGTGCTCCTGGCAAAATTCATCTATCAACCCTACAAAATACTGTGCAATCACAAGAGCATCCACAATACTTATACTCGAATCGCAATTAACATCCGCGGCAGCGGGGTTAAATGGGGAGGGAGTGAGTCCCACAAAATATTGTGCAACCACCAGGGCATCAACGATATCGACGGAGGAATCGTTGTTCACGTCGCCCAACAGGACTGCCGGTAAAACGTGGACAGACCCGCTGATCCCCTGGAAGTCACCGATATCTTTTGTCTCTATATCAACAAATTTATCCACATCCAGGTAAAGGTATGATGAACCCTCTTCCAGTGCAGTCCAATGGATAATGACTAATTGCAGGTCGGATCCCGGACCTGTTCCGGCAGTATCAAATCCCGAGATAAATAGTTCTCCGGGATTTGCGGAGTTCGCGGCGGCGATGAAACCATCTGCCCCCGGTTCCACGCCTTCCGAACCGATCGTTACATCCGGCCGGATAATCTCCGGAACAAAGGTGATCCCGATACCGTATGCTCCGATCGTTTGAGTTCCCGAATTGGCCCGGAGGTCTGTGGTAAAGGAAGTGTTTTTATGTACGTTACTATTCATGGGCTTAAACCAGATAGAACCGGGATTATCGATACTTCCGGGAGTGGGGGAGGGTGTCGGGAATTCATCATTAAAAATGCTTATCATATCCATGCCGGTTTTTCCCGCTTCATCTGTCGCCACTACAGTTATAGTTGTTGCCCAATCGGGAGAGCGGGAAGTATCCCATTCATGATTATAGGTATGTGAGCAGATGGATTGTGTTGTATCGGAAAATAGGGTAAGCTGTCCCGAACCTCCGGTAATAAAGTAATCTACCTGAGTGATGAGCATACAACAATCGGATGCGGCTATGGCTGTAAAATTCTGATGTTCCTGGTTACAAAGGAGTCCGGAATAAGTCCGCCGGGGCGGATCAAAGAGATATATACACACATCACTTGTGATTTCTGCTTCTATTTTCACATTTCCCGTTACACTGGTTAAATCCGGGGGGACCAGAATAGAGACCTTTGGCGCCCGGGCCTCAAAATTGAGAGTGACTGTGTACTCTTTGCCGGGGCTTACGTGATCAAAACAGTAATACCCGTCGGATCGTGGTGTTATTGTTAATGGCCTGTCATCACCCGTGAGGGTAAGAGTAATCCCCGGTATTTTATCCACAAACCCGCTGATTAAATATGTTGCTTCATGAACCGGGGTCGGGGAGGGTGTGGGTCCCCACTCGATGGTAAACTCTTTTGTCGTCGTAAAACTCTTAAACCTATAGGTATCCGGGGCCAATGGACCGAGAGTGTATGTAACCGAATAATGCCGGATAAGCTCCCCGGAGACAAGATCCTCACTCCCCACATAACGGAGGATTTCCGGTTGGGCCGAATATACATTTCCCGCCGCAGTTACCGGACCTCCCATAGGATAAGTGGGAGTGATGACATGAAGAATATCCTCTTTTTCAAAAAGCAGGTAGTTTACCTTCGCGTATGTTATTTCTCCGATGGTTTCTATGGAAATAGATGTTGTGGGATTATAATTTGTTATGGCCCCGGGGAAAGGGGACGCAACGGGTGACGGCTCGACAGTAAAGGGAATTTCTTTAATAATATGTGAATCTGCTTTAAAAACAAAGGTATAGGTTTGATTTTCCGTCAGTATTCCCAGGTGATACTCGTGGGAATAATTGTTTTTTAACCGGGGAGAGACATCCATGTTTTGAAGTAATTTTGCATCAACAGTAATCGTGGTCCCTGAAATTTCCGGGACTCCCCAGTCCACGGCCCGGATCGTTGTGTTATAGATGGTCTGGGTGACAATGGCATATGATTCGTTATAATGATACAATTGTATGACCGGGTCCCAGGCGGTGAAACTTGTCCAGGTTTGATGAATCTCAGGGTCCGGGGTAATTATTGGCCGGGGTGTTTCCGTGGGTGTCGGATCGGGGGTGGCTTCGGAGAGGGGGTAGAGTTCGAGATACAGGGGATAGCTTGTGAGACGGTCGTAGATATACAACTGTTCATAAGGGTGGTACCCGGGGTGATTTATTTTAATGAGAAAATTACAGACCGGATCATATGCAAGTAAATTCGCGTTTACGGAACCATATTCCCCTGTTGTCAGGGTGACAGGTTCGGGATTATCTTCTATATAAATGTCAATAGCCACGCCTTCAATTGCATGATATGTGACTTCATCGGTAATACGGATATACAGATAAGGAGAACCGGTCGTTACCGGAGATGGCGCGGGAGTCGGGGCTCCGTATTCCCGGTAGCAAATATTGAAATCCCGGGCGTGGTAGGTCTCCGTGAAGTTAATGGTGTAAAACGGGCCTTCATGAGGGTAGCTTGGTGAAAAGTCCAGTTCCGCTCCTCCGTAATACCCTCGATAAAAATATCCGGCAGCGGATTCTTCGTTCCCCGGAATATCAAGTTCCGTGGGTTCAAACCAGACGGAGAAAGGCTCTGTATAGGGGCCGATGGTAAAGGGCGTTTCCTGTTCTCCTTCATAATCCCCGTAATACTTGAGAGTCGTTTTTTCCATGCCATTGCATCTGACATTAATAACATAGCCTTCCGGTTCCGGTGACGGGGAAGGAGTTGGTGTTGTTGTACTGTCCGGACCAAAATATCCCCAAATTTGTGTACCCTTTTCATAGAGAGGCAGATGTCTTTCATCCTTATACCCTTCTATTAATGGATCAAAAGACCAGTCATCTTCCTGATTATATACACTCCAGTCGGTTTTATTAAGACGGATAAAAATGTCTCCGGTCTCACTTTCCGCTTTGAGAGGGGGAGCATCTTGCGTGAATCCTATCTCTATAAAACCTTCATGAATTGTTCCGGTAACATTCACACCACCGATAAATGCAAAATCAACATTGATTTCTTCCGGAACAATCCCTTCCTTGGTGTAATAATACCGGACTGTGAGAGTGCTTAAATCTATATCATACGGTTCATTATTTACAATATTGATATGCGGCTTAATTTGAGTCGATATGAGTGATGGTTCACCGCATCTGTACTGAACCACGATATCGGCAAAACTTGTTAATGAGGTGAGTAATATGAGAATTATCAAAATTGATACTTTTTTCATTGGTGTGCTCCTTTTTTAAATTTCACTATATCGTACATTGAATAAATAATTAAGTCAAGAAAATTAATTATTTACTTATATTATAAAGAATTATGGGTGTTTTGCGATTCTTGTGTTTCTCGTTATATCCAAGAAAGGCCATAGGTTTGAAAATAGTAAAATTATTTAATCTTTACTTGTAACTATTCAGCTTTGAAAAGGAACCGCAGATTCACGCTGATAAACGCAAATAAAGTAA
>JAFGRV010000639.1 GCA_016934975.1 Spirochaetales bacterium
GTTATTTGCAAAGCAAATAACTCTGTAAAATTGTGAGATGAGATTGATTTAGACATAAAAAAAAGAGATCACAATTTAAATAAGTCCAAGGTACAAAGATAAATGTGGGTATCATATATTTGGTTGGATACCGCAGGTATGCTATGACAATATTGCAGAATATTTCATCAGATACTTTTTCATTTTACAAAGTGATTTGTTCCTTCACTTTTATCAGGCTGATCGGATTATCGATTGCATAAATACGAAAATCTTTTAAAAATATCATACAATAGGTATCCACATTAATAAGTTTTTCCCGCCGCCATGAAGAAGGATTGATATTCACCGGCCGCTATTTTAGTAATTTATCATACGAATCAAGATATTTTATTTTTGATTTCTTGTTTTTATAGATTGAAAACGATTTTATTTTAAAATATTTCCTATCTTCTGTAGTCTATGTTTTCTTATAATTTTTTATCCGGTACATGGATTAAAAAATAGATAGTATTTGGTGACTCCGAAAGAAAGGAAAATTATACCGGATGATAACACCCACAATTACCTCTAAAACATAACCTCAATTGTACTCCCCCCGGGGATTTCAATTGTATTATTATCCACCGACAGCCACACCGGCTGGGCAGAGGGATTCTCGATGAAATTACCGGAAACAGCAACCCGTAATCTTTTTGCCGCATTCATATAATCGACCATGCCGATGACTGTCGTATACCAAATATCCTCCCGATCACGTATCAGTTCGCAGAATTTTTCGATCAGGTCCCAGTTACCTTGGTTGTCGAATTCGTAGGAGTGACCCCAGATTGAAAACCAGTAAAGATATTGTCTCTTGTTAAGTTCTATAAATCCTTTAGCCTTTTCAAGGAGGTCATTATTATGGTGACATGTCGTCTTCCAGGTGAGAAGATCATCACTCATATCAAAATTCCCCGTTGTTTGTACAACCCGGGCGTACTCTATTCCAAGACCCGGGAGCATGGAAACGATCTCTTTACTCCAGGAACCATTTGGATATGAGAGACCTCGTACGGAATAACCGGCTAAATCTTCCAGTCTCTTTCTGTCTTCGAGAATCTGGCGAACAATCTGTTCCTTCGGACATCTGTGAATTGTCGGATGGCTAAAAGTGTGAGCCGATACTTCGTGGCCGGAGTAGAGCGAGGCGACTTCTTCCGGGGAAATAATCCCTTCATTTCCTAAAAATCCGCTGTTAATATGAAAAGTCCCCTTTATTCCGGACTTATTTAAAATATCCACTAATCGCCTGTCCGAGGTTCTTCCGTCGTCATAACTTAAAGAAAGTGCTTTATGTTTCCCGCCGGGAAAACAGGGATAAATTATTTTCATGAAACTCCTATATAACTGAATGAATTGTATAAAAGCATAGTAGTTTTAGTATTTTGAAAAAACTCCTATCTATAATGTGTAATTTCAGCTTTTAAGTAATGGCAAAATAATATCAACACAAGCTTTTGCAACTTTATCAGTACCATTAATAGAAACAGAGAAGATTTTATGAATCTGTTTCCTGTAAATTAATTCATCATTTTTATAAATGTAAATATCAATAATATAGTATACACCACCGGAATATATAAAAGCTACAGGATGTAATTTAATTTTTCCTTCTGATGTATCATTATATTTTGTAATATTAATACCTGCATTATCTAATAAATAATAAATACCATCAATTAATTGTAAATCAAGGGATGATTGTCCAAAATCTTTTATTGTTTTTTCCTCTTTCCCCTCATCTAATATTTTTGTTTCTATAGTAATATTATCATATACAAATGATAAATCCCAATTATCAATACCCTCTAAAGCTTGGTGTAAATCCGATAATTCATTAGTTGATGCAGGTTCTGAGTTATTCGTATTTGTGCTTACGCAATTAATAAGAAAAATTGGAATAATAAAGAAAATAACAAATCTTTTCATTATATTCTCCTATAAATTAATAAGATTCTCAATAAATATATTTCAAGAATACACCTAGTGGAGTATGGAATTCAATCACTATTTGAGGGTTATAAAAAAAAAATAAAAAAAAATTCCAAAAAATGCAATCACCAGGTACTTTTGCCCCTATAACATATATATAAGGAGGAGAAATATGCATGAATTGATAAATATCTTTATTATTGAATTAAAAAACCACAATTATGCAAGGAATACAATCAAGGCTTACGGTAAACATGTCCGGAACTTTATCGAATATTCCGAAAAAAATCCCTGGGAACCGGAAATGAGGATACGGATGTTTCTTGATTCCTTTAGTGATTCCTTTGAACAAAAAAGAATAGCATTTAATGCCATCAAACTATTTTATAAGATGGTGATAAAGAAAAAATGTCCCTACAGCATCGATAAAGCAAAAAGACGCAAACGCCTGCCGGGGATTCTGAATAAAGAGGAAATACTCACCCTCCTCTCCAAAATCAAAAATAAAAAGCATTATCTTATGATCGCCCTGTTATACGCAAGCGGACTCAGGGTCTCGGAGCTCGTGTCATTAAAAGTAAAAGATGTTGATGTATCAGCCTTGACGATCCACATCCGGAACAGTAAACACCATAAAGACAGGATTACTGTTTTCTCGGAGAAATTGCGGAATAATCTGGCAGAATTGATAAAAAACAAAATGCCGGAAGAGTATTTATTTCTCTCTATGTATGAAAAAAAATATGCCGTCCGGACAGTACAGCAGATCATCGAAACCGCTCATCTCAAAACCCACATCAACAAAAGGGTGACATGCCATACCCTCCGTCATTCTTTTGCCACACATCTGAAAGAAAGCGGGGTGGATTTAAAATCTATTCAGTCTTTATTAGGTCATAAGTCAATAAAAACAACCACCGTCTATATTCATCTTGCAGACATGGTTGCAAAAATCATAAAAAGTCCCTTATAAAAAAATGTAAATGGATTTTTATACATTTTGGGCGTACGTCACCTTATTCGCCTGTTTCAACTTTTTTCAAACAGGGCTTTGTGTGCTCAATTCCTTCGCTTAACCACCGGAACCGTGTTAGTTTTACCATGCGGTGTTGTCCCGGATCGACAGGGTATTTGCCGCGCTATCTCTGGCCGACGACCCTGTTGTGTCTAAAACACATAAAATTTTATAATAGAATAATAATCGTTTATGGTTGTCCCGCAACCCCACACAAAGCTGCCGTGAGGCTATATATGGTGAAATAACACAGGCAGACACATCTTATATAACCTGGTAAAGACTAATTTATTAATTATAAGACAGCTTACATTATATGGTAACACATGATGAGAATTTCTGCAACAATTATTTTGAGTTCTACAAAAATTTATATAAAATCAGTATGAAGAGTATATTTTCACTGCATCGCTACCAACATAATAAACAGGAAATCCGTCAGCTTTTAAATAATCTCTTGACAAATCCGGCGAGGAGGGTTTTAAATTGCTTAAAGAGACTTATCCCATGCTCCAGTGAATAATTGAGCACCGCCTGCTTAAGAGAATAGTCATCCCCGTACTGCTCTTTTAATTCATGCCAGGTACTCACAATCCATACATATAAATCCGCGGGGGTCCGTTCCGGAAATCTCATCAATATTTTTTCTTCCTTTATAATAGCAACAACCTGGCAATAGACATTGTCATACCAGGAAAGCATCGCTGCCTGAAACGGAATCTCATCAACCTTTTCCAGGTTGATATAATATTTATGACCCTGGATATGTTTAATAATCTCATCATACCGCCCGGGGGTCGTAAAAGAGATGTCACATTCTTTCCGCAGTTTATCCAGACGGGTGACATTATAGAATCTCTTCTTTTCAAAATCAATAATCGCCTTTATGAAATCGTCCCTGGTCATTCCGGGATGGAGCTTTATAATGGAATTAAGGGAAACTACCTCCGCATCAATAAACTCGACACCCTGGGTGATGGCAACGGATACCCTGTGATTTCCGTCACGGACAAAATAAACACCGCCGATTTCATACAATTTAATGGGGGGCAGGATGATATTTTTATAATGCGCCAGATTCACCCGCTGCCAGCGAAAACGGAGATGCTGATGTCTCGGGAGAAACAGTTTATTAAAATCCCTGTATCTCCCCTCACTCCCGACAATATTTGATACTTTCACCGGGATAACCCCCTTATACGTATGGGTACCCGGCTTCAAGATAGATTTCACATCATGAAAGGAAAGTAATTCATCATTCTCATTTTTTAAGAGAGACAGTATCGTCGTCATGAGTTCCTTTGCACGGGCGCGGTCAAAATCAACCTGTACTATATCTTGATATTCGTCCATCATATCCTTTCCTATATCTCAACTATATAATGGTTATACACATTTATAACATCCGTCGAATGGAACCGGTCCAGCCTTTTATCACACGGACTATAAAGATGAATATGCCCATGGAGCATAAACCGCGGTTTAAACAATCGAAGAAAATAGAGAAATACCTTAAAACCCCTGTGACACCTGTCCTTCTGATCATGGATACCAAAGGGCGGTGAATGGGTTAAAAGAATATCAATAAACCGGCCATGCACGATTCTGTTAAAAATGAGGGCGGGAAGCATCTTCACTATTTTTAAAAACATCCCGAATTCGGTAAATTGATTCTTCCCTCCATTATACCACATACTTCCACCTAACCCGCCGATAAGCAGGTTCTTGCACTTTATAATTTTTCGATCGATATACGTTCCGCCTCCTTTGCCGAATCTCACTCGCTTGTTCACTAAATCATAGACCTCTTCCTTAAAATCCTTCTTATAATACTTTAGCCCATTAAGATTGTGATTTCCAAAAACAAAGTAAAGAGGTTTATTCAAATTGCTCATAATATAGTCATAATAATTAAAACGCAAGTCCCCGGCGCTTAATATTATATCAATATCCTTAAACCGGGTCCTTATGTTGTCACTGTAGATGGTCGGATCGATATGATCAGCTATGCAAAGTATTTTCATTTATACAATATACACAACTGTTTCGATTTTGTCATTTCCATTCATCCGGGAACTCTCATTAATTCCTGAAAGAAGTGAAAAAAATATATGAAGGAGAATCATAATACATCATTTGATCTCGGAAGCACTCAGCAATTCCTGTAATTTCTCTTTTCCGAAAAGATCAATAGGCCGGGTTTCCGCGAAATCATATGCCAGTTTGGTAAAACCGGATGTAGAAAAAATAACGCACCGCTTCACATTAAGTTTTTTCATCTCTTCGCTGATCTGCCGGACAGTCGCGTCTTTTATGATCTCGGAAATCCTGTAAAACCGTATAAGCCTCGGGAGTTTCCGTGCGTTTCTCCACTTGGATTCAGCCTCCACGGCGATGATCTGGCAGCAATTTACCAGCTCGGTTATCTCCCGGATCTGTAAATTCATCGCGGTAACGACGATTTTACAGAGTTTTACAAAGTCCGCATCTTTCACCGTGAGATAATCCTTTATCTTGTCATCAATCCGCAGCTCCTGATACTGGCTCAATTTTCCCGGTACATCCAGAAAGGTCGGCTTTTTTTGATAAATCTTTTCCCACTGTTCAATGGCACGCTCAATATCCCTGACATTCTCAAAACATTGCCCCAGGTAATACCGGGCATACAGTGAATCGTTACTCGACTCATCCGCCGTGAGGGTAATTGCCCGCTGAAGTTCAGGGATAGCTTTTTCAAATTTCCCGAGGAAAAAATAAGTACTTCCCTTTTCCACTGTTGCTTTTATCCTCAATTCCGGCTCTTTCAGGGCTTCTTCAAAGTGAAATAATGCACTGGAGAAATCATGGGTATCCTTTAAAATCTTTCCCAGGTAAAAATGAGCCCCGTATTTTTCAGGATCAATCTTTATAGCCGCTTCCAGTTCCGTGCGTGCTTCAATCATTTTTTTCTGACGGTAATAGAGATGACCGAGATGAAAATGAGCATCCGAATGCTGTTTATCCACTTCAAGGGTTTTCTCATAATACTGAATCGCCGTCTCGTTGGTATGACGCTCTTCAAATAATTTGCCCGCGTTAAAATAATGCTGAGGATTAAAGGGTTCAAGCTGCACCAGGAGCAAATATTCTTTTAATGCCTCGTCGATCTGCTCAAAGCGCAAAAATAGTTCCGCGATCTTTTTGCGAAAAGGGACCTCCGGGCAATATTTCGGATCAAAAACACCGATAAGGTTGATAGCCCTGAACTCGACAAGGGCAAGATCGTAATTTTTCTCCGTAATATACGCATTTCCAAGGATAAAATGGATGGTCGTGTTCCTCGGATCCTTCGCGATAAGGCGTTTTGCGTACTTTATCACCAGGGCCGTTTTATTTTGATTCACCAGGTCTAAAAGCTGTTCGATTTTCCGGGGACCGAGAATGTTTTTTACAAGCATAAGAATAAAGACTATCACGGTACTGCCGACTAGTATAATAAGAAGTATGATTATTGGCATAGGTCAAAAATGTCCTTTCCGTATTCAGAATGCATACGACATCAACACACATATATTTTTTATGCGGCCTGAACACAAACTAAAAATTTGCATCAGGTTGATTGTTACATTTCATCTATGGTTCACGTATATATAATGAGGAGAAGAAATGCAACCTAATTTAATGGTAGTTATTTTCAAAGAATCTGTCAAATATTCTGCTTAAAAAATAGATAAAAAGTGGTATATTTTAGTAAAAGATCACCTGCAA
>JAFGRV010000640.1 GCA_016934975.1 Spirochaetales bacterium
TTATAATCGGATTATCCCTTTTCTTTGTATTGTCTTGTGAATTATCGAATTCCTCACAAAATGAATATACCGGCCAAGTTGTGGAAATGAGTAAACCTCTTGAAAAAATCAGCATAGATAATAATAGTGAAGTATGTATTTATTCGAATGATGATGAAGATTTAACCTTAACAATTAAATCAAAATCTGAAGAAACCATTAATAACTTATTAGCGTTATCACCGGTAGAAATCTATGAAAAATATAAAGGGGAGAATGCCCCTGAAGAATTGGTAAATTTAGTTAAAAAAACAGGATTTGAACCGGTACCGAAAAATTTTGATATTACGACCGCATCACATAGTACAAGCAAATCGAATTTTTATGATATGGTTGATAAATTTTATGATTATTGGGGCCAGGGTACAACACTGGATGAATCATGGGCGTATTACACGAAAGATAGTACATACAAAAAAGAAGTAGGTGGTAAGAAATATTTACTCGCGTTAGTAGATGTGTGTTCAGGTAGTGTGCAGCATAAAATGAGAAGAAGGGTTATCAGGGCATTTAAGAAAAATTATTGGACAACAATATCAGGACCGGAAACTCTGTATCAGGGAGAGATATTATTAATAAGAGCAACATATAGCAAAAGCAGGGAAATAACATCGGATGTTTTCGATGTAAATGGTGTTTATAATCACATAGGTGGTTATAAAACGTATTACTATTTTTATGATTGATAACAGAAATAGGAGAAAATTTTATGAAAAGTTTTTTTTATAGATTTGCCATATTCCTGATAATTGGGATTATAACATTCTTCACATGTTCCTGTGAACAGTCTTTCGTCACTCAAAACGAAAACCCAGGCCGGAGCGAAGAAATTGTTAAGCCATATGAAAGAATAACTATAGATGATGGCAGCGAAGTATGCTTTTATTCAGAGGATGAAAATGATTTTGCATTATCCATTAAATCAAAATCATCAGATACAATTAATGCATTATTATCCATGTCTCCGGCTGAGATTTATGAAAAATATAAAGATGAAAAAGCGCCGGAAGAATTATTAGAAAGAGTAGAAAAGTCCGGATTTAAACCGGAATCTGCGGATTTCAATATAATCACTCCAAAAGAGCCGGCAAGTAAGGCATATTATTATGATATGATAGTATTTTTCAATAGATATTTTGGAGAAGTTATTGATGAATCAGTCTTTTATCATACTAAAAGCCATACGTATAAAGCAAAGGTTAAAAGTCCGGTTTATTTGGTCGCGCTGGTAAATGTTTGTTCCGGCAGCGTAAAATACAAAATGAGAAGAAGAGTCATTCGTGCATTTAAATCGAATTATTGGACAACTATATCCGGCCCTGAAACGTTAAACGAAGATGAAACATTAGTTATTAAAGCAACTTATGGCAAAAGCAGAGAAATAACATCGGATGTGTATGATGTGGATGGAGTATTTCATCACATTGCCGGTACCAGGTATTATGCGGAATAACTATAAAATTATATTTATTAATAAAAGGAGAAAGAAAATGAAAACTGTATTTTTTTGTATTTTAGTTTCGGCAATCTTATTAAATTCCTGTTTCATTTCCGATTTAGACGGATATGAAGAAGATCCAACTTCCATGGTCCCCGCCGAATATTCAGGTGAACCTTTGGCTCGAATAGACTTAGATAACAACGAATTTATCGAATATTATGAAACGGGACAAGGTGAATTCCTGATGTGGAGTGTTTTGAATTCTAAGGAAAAATTAGAGTTGTTGGAAAACAAAAATCCATTGGAAGTCTATGAGGTTCTCACACATAATAAGCCTTCAAATGAATTGGCAAAAGCGTTTAAAGATTCTGCACCATCGTATAGTGATGTGCCGGAGGATTATAGTATAATATTTACTGAACCGCCGGCGGACCCTGAATTGTCAAAAATGAGTGCGGAAGACTTTAAAGCAGAGTATTATGATCCCCATGCTGGCTTCTGGTTTGCCGCTGATTTTTGGGGTAACAGGACAGGTTCCTGTCATTATGGCAGGACGTGTGCGGAAATTGTCAGCTACGCTCATCCATACAGAGGTACGATTACTCATAAGATTAAATGGAAAAACTTCGTAAATAAAACAAAAAGCAAATCCTATACCATATATGAGGGTCAGGTATCACGAGTTTATTCACGATATAATTATCAGCGGTATAGGGAAGCTTCAGTATATAATGCCGATGGTGACGGATATCATTTCTTTTACTGGGCAACAAAATAATAAATGGAGGTAACCATGAAAACACACAAACTTTTTATTTTTTTGATCTCTGTCTCGCTTATCATTTTCTTCTTTGTGTCCTGTGCAATCGAGGTCACTTCTCCCCGGGGAGAAGACGATTTTGCAGATGATGAGATGGTCGAACCCTTTGAAAGGATAGACCTTGGAAATAGTGAGTACATCGCATTCTATGAACCGGATCCCGGTGACTTTCTTATGTTTTGTGCTTTTAACTCAGACGACAAAGCCGAGTCTCTTAAGAATAAATCCCCACTCGAGGTATATGAACATTTCATGAATAAGAAACCCTCGACAAAACTTGTTGAAGCTTTCCTGCGGTCTGAATCCATTGATGATCAGGAAGCTGATGAAGAGACTTTCCTTACCGCACCGGCAGCGGACGAACAGTCTACAAGAATGAGTGCCGAGGCTTTTAAAGAAGCCTACTATGATCCTTCTTATGGGTTTTGGCTTATCGGCATTCTATGGCCAAATGTAACAGGCACGGGAAAGTTCAGCAGAACCTGCAGTGAAATGATCAGTTGGGCTCATCCCTACAGAGGAACTATTACTCACCGGGTGAGATGGAAAAACTTCTGGGGCACTACAAAATCGAGCTCCAACACACTCACCCAGGGACAGGTCGGCTACGCTTATTCCAGGGCCGGCTATCGGAGATGGCGTGAAATAGCCGTCTATAATGCAGATGGCGACGGCTATCATGCAAGTATTTTTGCTACTTATTAGCAGGCTATAATATGACAAAAGGGGCTTTGGGTTTTTCAGCCACGGGAAACCGGGAAAAGCCCCTTTTCATACTCTATAAAATATTTTCTTTACAAAATTATCAATCTGTGGTACCATTCCTAAACATAAAAAAGTTAAATTTCAGTATTTTGCTTCGGAGTATTTTATAAAGCAGTATTATAATAATAAATGAAAGCTCTAAGGCAACAATCATCGACAGGATAATAGTTTATATAAGGATGTTATTTTTAAAGAGGAGAAAGGTGGGGGTAAAGAGCGTCACAATAACAGTATTATTATTTATTTTTATCGGGACAATCTCTTTATATGGGATCGATCATTATACAAGTGAGAATTCCGTGTTCCTCCGGAACGGATCCGGAATAAGAATTCAGGTGCTGACATCCTCGTTGATACGGATTCAAAAAAAATATCATGGTTCATTTCCCGATACAACGGACCTCGGTGTCATCAATCTTGATTTTCCTCTTTGTTCTTTTGCCGTACGCGATGAGGGAATTACATTACAGATAACGACAAATGACCTTGAAATCGTCTATTCCCCCTCTTTGCAGATCGAATCCGGAGGAAT
The DNA here is from genome assembly GCA_016934975.1 of Spirochaetales bacterium. Taxonomy (GTDB): domain Bacteria; phylum Spirochaetota; class Spirochaetia; order SZUA-6; family JAFGRV01; genus JAFGRV01. The sequence goes on from JAFGRV010000640.1 coordinate 3,598, forward strand.
AAGCGGACGAATTCTTTCCGGCAATATACCTATAAGCCAATTACATGAGGCTGATAATGATAATTTAGGGGGTGTTTTAGGTTCTTTGGATACTGTGGAAGGTCATTATACCCATAATTTTGTTTATGAAAGAAATTCACCTAAAACATGGATTGATATACCTCCCGGTTTATTAAGCAGAAGAGGGTGGACGGTGTTACGCCATAATTACGGAGGTAATTTTGAAATATACGAATCGGGTGAATGGTTTGATGAACTTTTTTTATTCGGTTATGGCAGGGATTATAAAAAGTGTCTGGAGGATTTTACACTTCTTGCCGGCAAGGCGCCTTTGCTTCCCCTGTGGGCATTGGGAACGATGTATAGCCGCTGGAAGGATTATTCCCATGAGGATTATAAAGAAATAGTCAGGGATTTTCGAACAAGAGATTTACCGATAGACAGTGTCATACTGGATATGAATTGGCATACTCACGGCTGGTACGGACTTCAATATGATACAACAAATTTCCCGGATATGCCGGGATTTCATAATTGGTGTTCCGAAAATAATGTACGAGTGGGATTTAATCATCATCCCGGAAAGATTCATAAAGATGATGAAAACCGGTATGATTTTTGCAGCCTCGCGGGAATACCTTTTAATCCCCATGCGGAAACAGTCTATGACCTCACCAACCAACAGCATGCAGATGCTTTTGAAACAATTTATCTTTCTTATTTATTTGACGATGGATTTGATTTAAACTGGATCGATAATAATGGTGAAGGTCTTATAAAAGATAATTATTTTAATTTCGCCGAGGAAAGAACCGGAGAAAGGCCGGTGATTCTCTGTCGTAATGGAGGTGGTGGTCCCTACATTTTAAGCGACCACCGGCAGCCCATAGGATTTTCCGGGGACACCTGGATTACCTGGGATACTCTGAAATTTACAATTGAAAATACGATAACTGCAATGAATAATCTGGTGATGTGGTCTCATGATACCGGGGGTTTTATGTCTGGTGATCCCACGGGGGAGATGTTTGCGCGGTGGATACAGGCGAATGCCCTCTCTCCAAGCTTGTGGCTTCACGCGAGTATCGGCGATGATTCAGTGCTGTCCCGGCTTCCCTGGGAATGGGGAGAAAACGTTTTAAAATCCGCACAACAATCATTCCGGCTTCGATATACATTAATCCCGTACATCTATACTCAGTTGCGGATTCAATACGACAAGAGCATTCCGGCGTTTCGTGGGATGTATTTCGATTATCCCGGTGAACCGGAAGCCTATCGTTATGATCAATACCAATGCGGACCGGATATCATCACTGCCCCGATAGTCCGGCCGTCTCCCTCGGGAGAAACGGGCTTGGGATATACATCAGTCTGGATTCCCCCGGGTGAATGGTATGATTATTTCAGCGGACAAATACAAAAAGGACCTGAGACAATTCAGGTTTCCAAACCCCTGACGGAATACCCGGTTTATTTTAAAACAGGGAAGATCATCCCGATGTCTTCCTGCAAAACTCACACGGATGTCTGCTTAGATCCACTCATCGTGGAGGTGTGTCAGCCAACCGTTGATACAACGACAACTTCCGTGTTATATGAGGATGATGGAATCTCCGTGGATTATGACCGGAATAATTACCGGTGGGTACGTTTTGATTATCACTATGATGCTTCGCTCCATGCACAAAAGATTGTCATATATCCGGCAGAGGGGAGTTTCCCGGGACAGGTTGATGCCAGGGTAACCAAGATTACTATCAGGAACGCCGACAAACCTGGAATCGTCACGATAAATGGCATCAGCATAAAGGAAAAGGCTGATATAAATTCCGCTTCTCCTGACTCCTGTTGGAATTTTAACAGTGATAACGCCGTTCTCTCTATTCAGGGAGAATCTACTCTTGTATCCCGGCGAATCGAAATTATATGTCAAGGTAATGAAAATGTTGTGTCTATTACCGGTTATCCGGCAAATGTCGTATCCGGCCGGACCTATTCATTAACTGTCGAGTATTCTACCGTGTTTTCCAGTGATATTGTCGTAAATTTGTTTGATGATGAATGGACATGGTATGGCGGTTTACTGAAACCTGTTACTCCCGGAAGCGGCAGGTTGACCTTTGATATTCCCGTTCACAACGATCCGGTCCCGGGGAATAATTTTTTCTGGCTCGCAGAACTCCGTCCCGAAGGCGAAGACTGGACGAAAAACATGAGCACCGATAAAAAATCGCCGGTATCCGTAGAGAACCAGCCGGAGGTTGATACGATTATGGGAGTAAGTCCCCGGGAACTCATAAATAATGATAAGAATGTATTTACCGTCACCTATGGGGCATCACGGAACCGAAGTATCGTCGTCGATATATTGGACGCGAATTGGTCATGGATCGCGAATGGTGTTGCCACGGTATCTCCAGGGAGCGGAACTGTTGATGTCGCGGTAAATATCAGTGATCATATAAATACATCAACCTGTATTGTCATTACAAAAATACTCCCCCTTGGGGCTCCCTGGTATGATTTTGTAGATGAAACAATAAATACCGGTGTCCCGGTTATTGATGAACCGGAAGAAAATCGTAATTCCATTGTATCGGTAAATCCATTGGTAATAAATAAAAACCTGCCGGTTACGTATGTAGTTGGTTATACGACAACAAAAGTCAATAACATAGTCATCGATGTGTTGGACGCACATTGGTCATGGGTCGGAAATTGTACGACGAGGGTGTTTCCGGGAAGCGGAACCGTAAACCTCCGGATGGATGCCATGGAAAGCATCACTACATCAACAGGAATGCTTGTTGTGAAATTATTACCCCTTAATGCGAATTGGGATGAATTTCTGGATGAAGTTATTAACTATGAGGTACCTGTTATTCTCTCGGAAGAAACGGTAATAACACAAATTTACAGCCCAGGAATAGAATCTTTAAGTCCAGAAAAATAGACCAGTTTTTTCTATAGTGAAGGTCAAGATCGACAATTTCTCTAAAACCGGTAAAATCATTTCCGTACATTTGCGGAAGTCCGATAATCCCGGGGACGCATTCCAATCGAAGGTTGTCATTTTTTTCATATTCCCGGACTTCTTCAACAAGATGCGGCCGGGGTCCGATCAACGATAAATCTCCTTTTAAGACATTGAAAAATTGCGGGATTTCATCGAGGCTGAATTTCCTTAATATTCTTCCAATCTTTGTTGTTCTTGGGTCATCGTCCAGTTTGAAGAGGGGCCCGTCTTTTCGTTGATTCAGGTGGAGAATGTCTTTTTTAAGTTTTTCCGCGTTCAGTACCATTGACCTGAATTTGATAAATTTTATAATTTTGCCATTTTTACCCACCCGCTCGCTGATGTGAAAAACAGGACCGCCATCATTAAGTTTGATCACACAAGCAATAATAAGGTAGAGGGGCATAAATAAGATAATAGCTGTAAAAGCGATGATCAAATCAATCAGGCGTTTGCAGGTGATAAAAGTAAGGGAATCCCGTTTGCTCTTCCACTGGTCGATAAAAGGGATGTTCATACAAAGTTTATTCCAGAATCCTTTTTCCGGAAGCTGGGTGATTTGCGGGATAATATAATAATTTATGCTGTTTTCTCTGCAATATGACACCAACTCGTATAATTTCTTACCACAAAGTTCATCTCCGACAAAAAATATCATTTCCCCGATAATGTTCGATGCAATAATTTCCTGAAGTTCTTTAAAATTATGTTCATGAGTCTCTCCCTTTTGATTCTCCATATACCATGTTTTCCCATCTGTTGTAATTTTCCCTGTCAATTCTTTTGACTCTTTCATTTTTACTATAAAATTGAGTATCGGAAGTCTTTTATCCGGGTTTCCCGCAATCATGATATTTTTCTTTAGAAAGCCCTGTTTAGTAAGAAGCCGGATCCATATATATTGGAAGATATGGAGAAGAATGAAAAATCCCGTATCGATAAGGACAAGGATGGAAATTTGAAAAAAAGGAATTTTGCTGCCGGTTGTAGAATTAAAGAAAAGAAATAAACCGGAAGAAATAAAAGCTGCAAAATATATGATAAAAATAGAAATACATAGATTTTTTATAATTTTTTGGAGTGTATATTTATGAAGTAAAAAGTGATAATCCTGTATGTAAAGATCTTTCCAGAGCAGGAAATAATAAACAATACAAAACATAGAATGAAACAAGAGTATGATAAAGGTGTAAAGACTGTTCTGAAAAAGAAAACGAAGGACGAAAAAATAAATTAAAATCATGAACATAGTGTGAAATAATAATAAAATAA
>JAFGRV010000641.1 GCA_016934975.1 Spirochaetales bacterium
CCGGGCGATTTCCGTGTGTTACGCGGCGGCAGCTGGTACGGCGGCGCGTGGTTCACGCGTTCGGCCTACCGGAACTGGTACAGGCCGTCCAACCGCTTCAACTTCGTGGGCTTCCGCCTCGCTCGGGGTCAATAGGAAACAAGCAAGACGGGCAGAAAAGGCCGGTACGGGACCGCAAACAAGGCGGCGTGGAGCGGCACCGGTACGCGGTCCTGTTACCGGCCGGGTATGCAGGTTATGAGTTGGGGAAGCCGCAGGGGTCGCCTATCAACTACTTATTGAGTTCCTTTGGGGCTACAGGAAGCACATGGATTCTCACGTAAAGAATTAAACGATATTCTTTCTATTATAGAAGAACATCATGAGTTGATTATAAGGAGATGGAATGAGTACTTTGATAATTGAAATTGAAATAGCATGTGGAGTTGATGTAATTGTTACCGATGATACCCTGACTGTAAACCTTGATGATGGAAGAACGATCTCCGTTCCCCTGGGATGGTATCCCAGATTGCTTTACGGAACTGAAAAAGAGAGAAATAACGTAAAACTTATCGGAAAAGGTGAAGGCTTACACTGGCCGGATCTTGACGAAGATATAAGCATAAAAGGTTTGCTTGCCGGACATAAATCGGGAGAAAGCCAAAAATCCCTGAAACAATGGCTGGATAAAAGAAAAAAGTAGTGTAATATCAACCCATGAAACCGATACTTCTAGGCGCGCACTTTTCCATCGCCGGGGGCCTTCATGCTGCCATCGACAGGGCTTTGGAACTGGAGTGCACGGTGCTCCAGTTATTTACCCATAACCCCCGGCAGTGGGCCTTTTCTCCGGTAAAAGAGGATGATCCACGGCTTTTTCAGGAAAAACGGGGGAGTCTCATCATTACTGCCCATTCCAGCTATCTTATCAACCTTGCGTCCGGGGATGGGGATGTCCGGGCCAAATCTTTACGACTCCTTACCCAGGAATTAGAGCGTGCGGAAGTCTTTGGTGTGCCCTATCTGGTTCTCCATCCGGGAAGCTGTGGTGAGGTTGATGAATCCGCCGGCCTCAAGGTGTTTGCTTCTGCTCTGGATATTGCCCTGACAGAGTCGGAGAATATTGTCACAAAAGTGCTTCTTGAAACAACGGCGGGGCACAAGTCAAGCATCGGGCAGAAATTCGAGCACCTGCGGGACATCATCAGCCTGTCAACTTTTTCAGATAAACTGGGGGTTTGTTTTGATACCTGTCATGCCTTTGCTGCGGGGTATGATCTGCGGGATGATGAATCCTATAACAGAACCATGGATGAGTTTGACAAGGTGATCGGGCTTGATCGGTTACTTTTTTTTCATCTGAATGATTCAAAGAAAGACCTGGGAACTCATGCAGACCGGCATGAGCATATCGGGGAAGGTTGTATCGGGACAGAAGGATTTCGATTAATCATGGAGGATGAACGGTTTACGGAAATTGGGAAATGTATCGAGACCCCCAAGGGTGATGATAACCGGTGGGATAAAAAGAATCTTTCACTATTACGGGACTTTGCAAAGAGGAGGTGACATTATGTACACGAAATCAGATTTATTGCGGCATATCGAGGAGATCGGGATACGACCTGAAGATACCCTGCTTATTCATTCTTCCATGAAAGCCATCGGTGAGGTGGAAAACAGGGCTGATGGGGTGTTGGATGCCTTTATCGAATATATGAAACCCGGGTTGCTTGTCTTTCCCACTCATACCTGGGAACAAATGAATAATGAGTATACCTTGTTTAATCCGTTAACCGAACCATCCTGCGTCGGTATTCTCACCAATTTATTTCTGAAGCGTCCCGGGGTGGTCCGTTCCTGGAATCCCACCCATTCCGTTGCCGCCTTAGGCGCAGATGCCCTCTCCTTTGTTGCCGGGGAAGAACAGTGGGATAATCCATGCGACCGCCGGGGGTGCTGGGGAAAACTCTATGACAGGAAAGCAAAAATCTTATTTCTGGGGTGTACATTTTCTTCCAATACAATTATCCATGGGGTGGAGGCATGGAACGATATTCCTTTCCGCCTTACCGAAGATTTTCAGCCTTTACGAATTCTCACTCCCGATGGCCGTATTCTTGAGCGTCCCCTGCGGCGTCATGATAGTCCTTACGGTGATGTATCAAAACATTATACAAAATTGGAAGCACCAATGCTTGCCACGGAGATTGCACGCAAAGGAAAAATCGGTGATGCACAAAGCATTTTCTGTGATGCCCACTCTATGGTAGATTTAACATCAACCTTTTTACACTGGAATCCGGATTTATTTATTGATGATTTGCCGGTGCCAGGGGAATGGTATGAATCATTTAAAAAAAAACCTGTATAAGAGATTGTGAATAAAAAATATTTTATTTATTGACTATTTTCCCTGTTGTCTCTACTTTAATGGATATATTCTTACTATCGAAAAACTTATTTTTTTGTATAGGAGAATTTAAGGAGGAAAATAAAAATGAAAAATAATAAAAGTGTGGGTATGATAGTACTCATTCTTATTTTTGCCGTAAGTCTCATATTTTTAAGCGGGTGTGATAAAAAGAAAGAAAAACCCACTGGTGATAAACCGATTAAGGCCGGATTTGTCTATGTCGGTCCTGTCGGTGATTATGGGTGGTCTCATGCCCATGATATCGGAAGAAAGTATGTTGATAAGAAATTCCCCTGGCTCAGGACATTGTTTGTTGAGAGTGTACCCGAAGGGGATGCCATGCGGATCATCGACCGTTTTGTCCAGGAAGAAAAGTGTGATGTTGTCCTTACCACAAGTTTCGGGTATATGGATACGACAATTGAGGCCGGAAAAAAATACCCGGATACCCTGTTCATGCATTGTTCGGGATTCAAACAATTAAAAAACGTCGGCACTTATTTTGCCGATTTTTATCAGGTCTATTATTTAAATGGGCTGATGGCAGGAGCACTTACAAAAACAAATAAGATCGGGTATGTTGCCGCTTTTCCGACTCCCGAACTTATCCGCCATATAAATGGATTTGCCCTGGGTATCAAGGCTGTTAATCCTGAAGCGGAAGTGAATGTAAAATGGATCTACGCCTGGTATGGCCCGGATAAAGCAAAAGAAGCAGCGGAAGCCTTAATCGCCGAGGGGTGTGATACACTTGCCTTTACCGAAGATACCCCTGCCGTTATCGAAGTCGGTCAGAATCATACGGAAAAAGGTGAACAGATTTATACCTTTAGTCACTATAGTCCCATGGCGGATTACGGGAAAGATTCCGTAGTCTCCGGTCAAATCGCGGATTGGGGGGTCATGTATGAAAAAATCTTCCGGGACATCTATGAGGGGAAATGGACTAACGAGGATTTATGGTGGCTCTTAGGTGAAAAAGCAGTGCTTCTCGGGGGAAAATTGAATGAGATGATTAATCCGAAATTTGTAGATGAATTAAAATCGATTACAGTGACTTCTGCCTCCGGAACATCAATCTCTGTGTATGATCTGGTCCTTGAAAAATATGATCTTATGGGGCAAACTCCCCCTGCTTTTGATCCCTTTGAAGGCCCGGTCTATGATAATACGGGAACACTCCGGATTAAAGAAGGTGAAAAAGCCACAAAGGCGGATCTTATCAGCATGATGTATTATGTTGATAATATTGCAGGCTCGATTCCGGCATCGGATTAAGGTAGGGAGAATGTATGTACAAAGAGGAGAGATCATTCTTGTGAGGTTTTTACACATAGTGGTATGAATGTGACATTACAATTCTGTACAAAAGATCAACAAACCCATGAGATGACTGTATCTTTACCGGTCGGGAATATTACCCTGGAGCAACTCATCGAACCCTTCCGGGTAATATTCTCGAAAGTTATTTCCCTTTCGATAAAAGGGAAAAAGGTCTCGTGCAAAAAGGGATGCAGTGTCTGCTGCAATCAATTAGTCCCCCTTTCCATTCCCGAGGTCTTTCATCTTCATCATGTCCTGGAAACACTTCCTCCCGGACACAAACGGCGGGTCAAAAAACGCTTTACCAGGATTAAAAACAAATTACACGATGCAAAGCTTCTCGCTGATATAAAAGATCCGGTGAAAGTGATGACCCTGGATCAACAATACTTTGAGTTGGGATTTCCCTGTCCTTTCCTGGAATCGGAGAGTTGCAGTATTTATGCCTCCCGTCCTTTTATCTGCCGGGAGTATTTTGTCGAATCCCATCCTGAATTGTGCAGACGCCCCTATATTTCGCAGATTCAAAAAGTAGATGTGGGTATAAATATCGGGGCGCTATTAACCGTTTTTTCTGCACGCTTATTGCATCTCTCAAAAACCCCTGTCCCCCTCATCATCGCGCCTCAATGGGCGGAAGAATTTCATGCCTATCGAATAAAGACATATGACTCGGTCCTGATGTTTCAGCAATTGTTCAATGCACTCACGGAATTTAAACCGGGATCGGGAAATATCCAAAAAATATCGGTTATCGGAGAATTTCTTACAAAATAACTTGGTGCATGCCATTACCTCTACTGACAATTAAGTAAATTCCTGATTACTATCAGGAGGGTATATTCTAATTGCAGTCCGGAGGTACTCGTCTTTATAATTTTTTTATTTTCACAATCTCCACACTTGTTTGACAATCATAAAAAA
>JAFGRV010000642.1 GCA_016934975.1 Spirochaetales bacterium
AAGAGTGTACAAAAATATTTCAGTCATATTTTATATGGAAAATATTTTGTTGTAATAACTTTCTTTAACAACTGTATAGTTCTCCCGGTAGTAAGAAAGAGCCGATGGAAGAAAATCCAGAATATCCCCGGCAGTCATCCCATCTTCTCCAATTATTTCAGCTGCCTTGTCTCCGGAAATCCCATGAATAAAAACCCCTGCCAGAACAGCTTCATCCAAAGAAAAACCAAGTCCGGTCATGGCTGCGATTGTACCTGTCAAAACATCCCCTGAACCGGCCGTTGCCATTCCGCTATTTCCGCTCAGGTTGATAAACACCCGGCCATCCGGAAATCCTATAAGGGAATGGGCCTGTTTTAATACAATTGTCGCATGATATGATTTTGCAGCCTCACAAAGAACCTTTATGCTATTTTCCGATATGTCTGCTATTGATTTACCGGTTAACGTCGCCATCTCACCGGGATGAGGGGTTAGAATTGTCGGATGTTTTCGATTCATAATAATATCTTTGTGATACGCGAGTGCCGTGAGTCCGTCACCATCCAAAAGGAGGGGTTTCCCGATCTTTTCCGTGAGAAAACAGACAAGTTTTTGTGTTTCCGGATCCAGCGAGAGTCCCGGTCCCATCACCACCATATCTACCTTGTCGGCCATTTCCAGAAGCCTCTCCCTGTTGTCGAAAGCAATACTTTTACTCTCCGTCTCCTGAAGGGGAATAAAAACAATCTCCTTTCCTCCGGAAGCAATGGAGGGTACCAAGGATTGGGGTGTGGCAAGGCGGGAATAACCGCCCCCTGCTTTAAGAAAAGAATAGGCACTAAAAAATGGGGCTCCCAGGTATTGGGATGCCCCTGCGATAAAAAGAACATCCCCGAAACTCCCTTTATGACCCAGAGGGTCTCTTTTTTTGCATTCCCCTGGTATGTTGATGTCTACTGTGAGGTCATGAGATTCATAAAGTTCCGGTGGAAAAGAAATATGGGTGACAAAAAGCTTTCCGCACAGGTCAAATCCGGGATAAAAAAGATTTCCGTATTTCGGGAGACCAAAGGTAACGGTAAAATCCGCTTTTACTGCATTTCCCATAATCCGGCCCGTATCTCCATTCACTCCCGAAGGGATATCAAGACTCACCACCAGGTTTTTCGATTCATTGATAAGCTGAATTATCTCGCTATAATAACCTTCTACTGTACGGGTAAGTCCTGTACCAAACAAGGCATCTACAATTACATCAGCCTTGTTCAATTCCTCTTTTAAAGCGTTCAGACCCGGACCATCCGGTGTGACATCTATGACAGGTACGGAGGTTTTTAAGAGTCTTTGAAGCTGCGTCGCAGAGACACCTTTGTACTTCTCCCTGTTCCCGGGAATAAAGACTTTTACGGAACCTCCCATGGAATTGATCTTGCGGGCGACTACAAGTCCATCCCCTCCATTATTGCCTGAACCGCAGATAATAAGAAATCTATGATGATAAATATCAATGTGTTTCCGGATAACGGAACAGGCGGCAAGACCCGCGTTTTCCATAAGAATTTCCTCGGGAATGAGATATCTTTCTACCGCAGTCTTGTCCATGTGCCTCATCTGCACAACACTACTTACTTTCATTCTTTTACACCTCCGGATAGTGAGAATAAATCATTACACAGGCTAGGCCCGCGACCCAAATTATGATGTATAGCACGTTTCCACTCAAGTTAAATCTTTATATTTTAAGAAAGCCTGCGGTTCGCCATTAACTCCCCTGTTCTTGTTTTAAAACAAGAACAGGGGAGTTAATGGCACAGAAATATATTATTATATAGTTGTATACAAAGGTATTAATTTGATCAAGTCTTACTTGTAGAGGTATATTCGTTTTACGTTGTAAGCTTTCGCTTTCCTCTTTTATTCAGATCCCGGAATTATTTTATTCTTCCATATTTCCGATATTCTCTCTGCGATTTCAAAAGGCTGAAAGGGTTTTACAATCACATCCACAGCTCCCAGGTCCAGAAGCTTCTTAATTTCTTTTTCTCCACTATTGGCAGTCAGAAAAACAACAGGGATTGATTCTAAATTTTTGTCTTCCTGCATAGATTTCAAAGTCATGATGCCATCCATTCGAGGCATTGAAACATCAAGGAGAATAAGGTCAGGTTTAAAAATCGGTATTTTATTTAATGTTTCTTGTCCGGAAAGACAGGTTTCTACTATAAATTCCGAATCTTCAAGACAGAGAAGAATAAGATTGATAATATCAGGATCATCATCCGTAAATAGCAGCTTATTTAATTTCATATCAATCTACTCACTTTAATTTCTTAAAAAAATTATTAACTTTTTAATTTAATAAGAAATCTTTATTTATTCAATCAATTTCGTGGCAATTCAGCAATTCCCGGTGAACAACAATCCCCTTGCCCGCGCTGCCTGTTCCCTGCAACACCCCCCTATGAGGTCCTCACGGGGGGTGTTTCCGGGACGGCAGCATGCAAATACCTTAGGTTGTTCACCGGGAATTGCTGGTTTTGTTATGACTTTTCTTCCTGCGGCGGAGAGTTCATCCGATACAACATACGTTCCCATGATTCAAATATGAGTATTCGCATAGTGGCACGTATTGCATTCTTTCGACTTTTCAATCTATACTATACTCATGCTTTGACCGGCTTTTTTTAATTTAACAGGATTTTTAGAATTTCCGATTTATTTTATATTCCGGTCAAAACATTATCGAATATATTTCCGATATCCCTTTACTCGTGGTGATGAAAGGTCAGGTGTATGATAATATCAAGAATTAAAAATCATCCGGTAATGTATGAAATAAACACACGTGTAAAGATAAAAGACTTTACGAAGAATGGCACCCCCCCGACGCTGCGCCTTATCCCCGATAGTTACTGGCAAAAACTTGGGGAACTGGGGATTGATCTTATTTGGCTCATGGGAATCTGGCAAACATCTCCCCTCGCCTGTGAAAAATATTGCTTTACTCCGGGGCTTATTCATGATTATTCGGAGAGTTTACCTGACTGGAACTATGAAGATGTTATCGGTTCCCCATATGCAATTGATACCTATGATGTCCACAAAAATCTTGGCACAAACGAGGATCTCATCAACCTGAAAAAAAAATTAAATGCAATGGGAATGAAACTTATTCTGGATTTTGTTCCAAACCACATGAGCGCATGCTCCGGTCTGTTATACCAGATTCCGGAAATTTTTATGATTGGAGATGAAAACGACAGAATACAAAGGCCGGATTCCTTTTTTGCCCGGGATGATAATGAATATATCTTTGCTCACGGCCGGGATCCATATTTTGATCCCTGGGAAGATACTGTCCAGATTAATTGCTTTCATGACAAAGCCTGTTCATTTCTTACAGACTCACTTCTAAAGATCGCATCTCTGTGTGACGGGGTCCGGTGTGATATGGCGATGCTCCTTTTAAAGGATATTTTTTACAAAACATGGAAGCTCCAGCTTGATAAAAGAGGATTTATAAAACCACATGAAGAGTTCTGGGCCATTGCGATTAAAAAGGTACGGAATGAGTACAAAGATTTTTTATTTATCGCAGAAACATATTGGGATACGGGGTGGCAATTACAACAACTCGGATTTAATTTTACCTATGATAAAGAACTTTATGACAGATTACGACACGGATCCGCCAACCATATTCAATCCCATTTTCTGGCCGATTCGACATATCAAAAAAAATCCGCACGATTTATCGAAAATCATGACGAAGGAAGAGCTGTGAGTATTTTCGGAACAAAAAAATCTAAAGCAGCCGCCATTGTCATAACAACTATCCAGGGACTCACTTTTTTCCAGGATGGGCAATATGAAGGCAAAAAGAAAAAACTACCGGTTCAATTGGGAAGAGAATGGAAAGAGCCGGTTCAAAAGGATTTAATTCAATTCTACCATAGTCTTTTAAGGATCAGACAAAGCACAATATTACAATCCGGGAAATGGAATCTTATTCAGCCGGGTCCTGCATGGTCGGGAAATTTTACCCACTATAATTTTCTGATATGGATGTGGGTCCATAATAATGCATATCTTCTTATTACAATAAATTATTCCGGGACGAAAAGCCAATGCAGGATATCACTCAATTTACCAGACACAAGTCCCTTCATTATATTTAATGATCTCCTGGGGAATATGAGTTACAGGAAAGAAACAAGAGATCTTTTATACAATGGATTGTATATCGACCGGGAAGGATACGAAAGCCATATTTTCTATTTTAAGGTATAGATAGTAAATAAAAATTCTAATTTTTATACCCTTTTTTTAATTTCCAATGTATTTTATTAATGGATATAAAAAGAGTATAAAAAAATAAATCTCTTATTAAAAAAGGTTAAGGAAAATGATTGAAAATAGAGATTATAAAAGAGCTGTTTTAGTTTCCAAGATAGATTATTATAGCGATACAAAAGCCACTGCCAGGAATATTAGTGAAAGCGGATTATGCATGATTACTCAGACATCACTATCAAAGGGCATACCGTTAATACTAAAATTTGAATTGAAAGATAAGGGATGTATTAATACAATCGGGAAAATCATCCGTTGCCAACACATAGAATCAAACAGCTTTGAATGTGCAGTCATGTTCTCATCCATGGGCATTATCGACCGTCAAAAAATAAGAGAATATGTTTATGAATACCTCAAGGATAAAACAGACAGACGCCATGATTACCGTACAAAAATCGATATCGATATCGATTATGCTTTACCGGTAAAAAGTAGTATAAAAAACTATAATTCAAAAGGTCTTTGCATTATGACGAAGCAGGCATTTATGCCGGGAAGCCTTATTCTTCTTACCCTTTCGCTGCCCGAAAATGAGAAAATTCATGTGTATGGAAAAGTCGCATGGTGTCATGAAACAAAATCCGGTTTGTACAAGACCGGAATCACATTCACCGATATTGATGATGATACACGCTGCCGGATCATGGTATTCTTCCGGGATTATCAAAAACAAAAACAAAAAATTTAAAACTTACATTTGGAGTAAACAAGGTTGATGGAAATCGTACCCGGATATTCTGCTCTCCTTGGTGAAGGAGTCATCCGGAATCATGAGGAACAAAAACTTTACTGGATTGATATTGAAGGAAAAAAAATAATAATCCAGGATACGACCCTCTACCCCGGTGCCGGAGCTCTGTTTGCCTGTAAACCCGGGGTGAGGGGAATAAAACAGGCATTATTTCATATATCAACCTGATTATGTTTTTTGTACTTTTCTCATTTAGTCCGGAATCCTCTTGACAACAACACTATTTATGAAGAAAATTGACGTATGGGAATAGGATCATTTTTTCTACATAAACTCGCGGAGCATTATGGCTTGAATAATGCACTGAACCGTATTCAGGCAAGTTTTAATCTTGGAGAAAGTTCAAAAATACCGATGCCCAAGGAAATTGCCGCGGTAAGTGTCGATTTCGCATCCCGCGGCTTACTGAATATGTTTGCCATACAGATCAACCTCGACTGGATTCTCCCCTATTGGGTCTACAGGCAATATAACGAGACTTCGGGAAGTTATGTCCCCGGGACAGTGCTTTCCACAAACCTCACCCACCGGAACTGGACTGCCATCGGTGGTCTTGATTCGAAGAGGGAACCCATCGTGGATCCAACCGGTCTGCTTACACCATGGTACGACGGCTGGTCAACGGATTTCTGGGTGGGGAAGGATGATTATCTCATTGTTCCTTCTAAGAATGATGAAGTTTATCAATATTTGGTACGACAATTGCCGATCGTCGTGTCACAATTTGTAAAAAAAGACATCTTCTTAAGAACAAAGGCCTTTGTGTATAAACACAACAATAACGAGATTATTTGCCATTCCATCAGCCTTGAAAACCTCGAATCTAAAAATGTCGATATTTCACTTTTTGTCAATATCAGACCGTATAATCCCGAAGGCATAGCGATTATTAATGATATTGAATATATTAAGGAAGATAATCTTTTTTTAGTAAATGGAAAAGAGGGGGTTTTTCTTCTTACGGAACCGGACCGTATCTTCTGTTCCAACCAGAATGACGGCGATACGGCAAAAGAGGTTTTTTCCAAAAGAGAAAATAAAAAAATTCATTGCAAACATGGTCTCGCGGGAGCATTTGCAGAATACCGTATTTCCCTTGAACCGGGTGAGGTGAAAGATAAGGAAATACGTATGACGACTACCCCCTTTGATCATAGAAAGGTGAATAGAAAAAGTATTCACGAGCTTTCATACCAGGATATTAAACGCCGTGTGATCACCGAATGGGAAGAGCGCCTGAAAAAGAGTATCACCATAGATGTCCCGTATCAAAAAATTAAGAATATATTTGACGGGAATATGGCGCACCTCTATCTTTTTATTGATGATGATGTGGTTACCCCCGGTCCTTACACATATCACCATGAGTGGTTCAGGGACACGGCATACATGGCTACAGCCCTGGATAAAATGGGGTTTCACGAAGAAACTGAAAAAATACTTCTTGGCTTTCCCGCGCGGCAAAAGGGTGACGGTTATTTTGTTTCCCAGGAAGGGGAATGGGATTCCAATGGACAGGCGATCTGGACATACTATCAGCATTATCTTTATACACGAAACAAAGACTTTTTAAGAAAAATATACGATTCTGCTCACAAAGGGGTTGCGTGGATAAAAAAGAACAGGGTAAAAGAGTCAGGGCTGCTCCCCCCGGGGTATTCGGCGGAACACTTCGGGCCGAACGATAGTTTTTACTGGGATAATTTCTGGTCCCTTGCAGGTATACGGGATTTCGCGGCTATGGCGCGGGAACTCGGCAAAGAAAAAGACGCTTGGGAAGCTGAAATTTTTTACAAAGACTACTATCACTCGGTCTTTTCCTCTATCGAAGCTGCCCAGGTTCGTTTTGAAACACCCCTTATTCCGTCTTCACCCAACAGGGATATTGATTCATCAATAGTCGGGGCGATTTCCGCCCTTTACCCTTTGCGGATTATTTCCCCGAGAGATGAAAAACTGACCAATACCTTACGGGTATTAAGAAGACGATATCAACAGGATGTGGCCTTTTTTCACCGTGTTATACATTCGGGATATAATGTGTACCTTACTCTACAAATCGCACAATGTTATCTTTTCCGTCATTCTTCCAGGGCACTCCCAATTTTGCAGTGGGTTCTGGATAATATAACCGGCACCGGTACTTTTCCCGAAGCCATACACCCGGTCACAAAAGGCGGGTGCATGGGTGACGGGCATCACGGGTGGGCATGCGCGGAAGTACTCCACTTTGTAAGAAATCTTCTGTTTTACGAAGACGGGGACGGTCTCATCATTACACCCACAGTCTACCACCGGTGGATGGAAGCCGGTGAACTCATCGAAGTAAAACAGGGCCCGAGTTATTTCGGAAAGATAAATTTTGCCATTGAATCACGACCTGACAAAATTATCCTGAACCTCAACAATGATTATACTCAGCAGCCGAAATATATCGAGTTTTCCATTCCTTTTTTTATTACAAAGATCTTTGTTGATGGAAAAGAAAGGGAAATCAGCCATAAAAGCAGGATACAATTTCATCCACAGGCAAAAGAAGTCGTTGTTTTTAGATAGAAGTGAGGCAAATGGCAAAAGATGAGGTTATTTTTGCCGGGCAATATCGTTGACACTGATATTATGCTGATGATATCTCTCCTTCGCAGGAGTCTTTGATTTTTTAATCTGTATTGATTGCACAGGACAATAATGGATACAGGCAAAACAAAAGGTACAGGGTATTTCTGTTCTCCATTCCGGTTTATTATTTTTTAACCTGATTTTTCCTGATAAACATACTTTTTCACATATACCGCATCCGGTGCAACGTTCATCAGCATAAAATCTTTTCTCTAAATTAAAATAACCTGTTTTTTGGTAGAGAAAAGTAATCATCGGAAAAAGAATACCCATTATTATTTTCTGGACGGGGGTAAATGGATGGTCATGGCTTCTCTGTTTATTGAGAATGACATTCCTGATGGATTCCAGTTTTTCATGCATTACGGATTCATTTTTCATGATCTCTTCTTTCGACGGGACATTAAAATACTGAATGAAATTCTGGGGCATTTCAATGCTAAAAGAGGCATCAAGAGATCTGTTTTTTTTCTTTAATATGGTATCAATATCAACAAAAACTTTGGGTGAACAAAATCTGGTCGTTATGGCAAAAATGTATGATGCGGAATTGAAATCCGCCTGTTCAATATATTGTTTTACCGGCCAGGGCATGGTAAGCGCGTGAATCGGAAATACGAGACCGATGATATCTCCCGTTGTTTTTAGATTGTTATTTTTTAATGCACCAATTACAGGCAGGAGTGTTGTCTTAAGGATTCGCTTCTGTAATTCCCGTGCGACTTCAAGCGAATTCCCCGTTCCGGAAAAATATAAAATTTGCATACTTCAAAATATATATACTTTTTTTTTGCAATTCAGCTATTTCAGCCTTTTTTATCAAAAAAAAAGAAAAAAAAGTCTCTCTGTATCCAGACGGACGACAGCAGTGTTACTAC
Organism: Spirochaetales bacterium; assembly: GCA_016934975.1. GTDB lineage: Bacteria > Spirochaetota > Spirochaetia > SZUA-6 > JAFGRV01 > JAFGRV01. The sequence continues at coordinate 8,587 of JAFGRV010000642.1, forward strand.
ACGCTATAAAAGAAAATTAGGATTTAACGATTGGCGGGAATGACAATAAAACGAAAGATAAAGAAACCGAATTTTTTAACCCACAAGTAAACGTAAATGGAAATGAAGTTGCTTTATACAATTTTAAAAGCCGGAAAACGGGACACTGGAGTTTTCCGGTTTTTTTATCTTTTTTTGTCCTTACACTCCTCCTGTTATTTATATTATATTGTCTGGTAATTTCGAAGAAATTCCTATACAATTGTCGTACAGGATGTACGATTCCCTTCAACAAAAAAGCAGGCAACGGATGGCCTACTTTATTTCTTGAATAAAAACTTTTAATAAATAGAATTAAAGTAACTGATATGGAGAAAATAAAATATGAAACAAATTTTAATTTTTTTTCTATTGATTTTGCTTCTTTTTTCATGCTTACCCCAAAATAAAAACCTCCCGCCGGGGAAGGATATAAAATTAATCCCATATAAAGAAATAGAACAAACCTCAGTTTTCAGAGCGAATATATCACATATTCCTCTAAAAACCATTAAAACCATTATTGCACAGGACTCGGCATCCGCCGGAGGATCAGACGGTATATATTCCGGATTTGATATCGACTTTCTCCTTCTTGACGTCGATGGAAATTTCGAGACCAAATCAGATCAATTCTATCCTTTAGAAGAAGAGGAAACGAGAATCATCCCGGGAATGATACGAAATGAGCATTCATCGGTCTACACACCGACGGAAAAAAGGCCGGGGAAACTTTTTGGACTGAATGCGGGGAACGGGATTAATTTTTATATTGCCACTATTTCTTGCCCGGATGCTCAGTACGAAATCAACCTTGATCCGGATAAATGCTCCGGCTGGCTTTCTTTGGGGGATAAAGGAACCTTGTATGCATATTTTGGGCTTAAAAATGTAGATACTTACCAAACCATGTATCTCTTTATCGGGGAAGTTGGCATTGGTTTTAAAGAGGAACTGAGGGCTCTTATCAGAGTCATAGAATAAGCTGTTCTGTATTTCCAGGTGAAAAAAATATTTGACGATAATAATAATCCACCGGAGAATTATTCCCGGGCTCAATACTTTGATTTTCAAATAATGATCTTGACTCTTCATATCTTCATCTGTTATTAATACATGAGTGTGTTTTGATGATTTTTCTTTACAGGTGCATGCCCGGCCGGTTTTCAAGGTTCATACCCCCGTAAAGTAATTTCGGAATGAGATCCGGTTCAGGAACCGGGCATGTGTCCGTACTTACTATTTTTAAATTACCGGTACCACTTTGGGAAGGATTTTGAATTTGACGATCGGTACACTCATATAACTTTTTAAGGATAAGGAATGTCACGGCATATACAATATGGTTTCACAACTTTTTTTCTTGTTTTGCTCCTTTTCTCCGGCTGCAATAAAGAAGAAAAGAAAACGAGTCTTCTCCACTGGGCTGTGGCCATGGGATATACAAACATGGTAAATGAGATTATTTCCAAAGAAGGTGTGGATATCAACCAAAAAGATGGCAAAGGAAGGACTCCTTTATACATCGCCGTGCAAGAGGGATTTTCGGAGATTGTAAAAAGTTTGATAAAACATGGTGCGGATGTGATGTTTACGGATAAAAATGAAATGACAATTCTCCACTGGGCTGCCCGGGAAGGATATCCCGATATTGTAAATTCCCTCCTTAAATATAAAGAGCTTCTAAAAAAGGTTGATAAAAAAAAATATATTCCTCTGCATTACGCCTACTTGCATGACAATAGAAATGTTTCGGAAGCCTTAATCCGCGGAGGTTCAAAGATCGATATTGCAGATTCTTCCGGTTATTCTTTGCTGCATTGGGCTTGCGAGAACGGATGCATTGAAATCGTGAAACTCCTGCTAAAACAGAAAATCGATCCGGATATTCAGGATAAAAGAGGAAGGTTTCCCATTCATCTTGCGGCAGAGCAGGGACACAAAGAAATAGTAATGCTCCTGATAGATAATGGTGCGGATGTGACTATTCTCTGGGACCATAAATCATTTTATTAGATCGTACTGATAAGTGATACAACCAATTAATTACATTGTCAGTATTTCCAATTGTAATGGTTACAGTTGCGGATAAAGGAAAAAAAATATGGATGAATTGCATATCGATGACATGATTCTTCCGCCGGATAAAAACGAACAGACAGATGATGCGGAAAAAAAAGAAATTGATACAACGAAAGCTCAAGATACGGTGCCGATGAGTGTGGCCCGGAAAATTATGAATACTGCTTTTATCCGCACAATAACTTCGTTTCTAAAAAAGATTAATATTTACCGCCGGATACGGGAATCCCTTGTTTCTTTTTATCTCTCAAAAACAGTCGCCGCCCAAAAAAAGGATCTCACCATTGCATGGCAGCCCCCGCTCTTTATTATACTTAAAATTACGGTTGTTGCGATAATTTCATATAAAGTATATGAACTGCATCCCATTGTGGGGAACTGGTTTAAAATAGGTCTCGATTTCTTTAAACTCCATGAAATATATAATTTTACTTTTCCCCCCCAATCCTTCTTTGATAGTATCGCGAGTTACTTATTTCTTTTTATCATCGCATACCACGGTATATATTTCCTCTATCACCAGATCCAGGCACTTTTTTCCGTCCTCGTGATTAATGATGCGGAGGACAAGGTCTATTATATTAAAAACTTTTTTATAAAAAAAGATCTTTTTATTTTTTCCATTCCGGATATTTCCCTTGTTGTGCTCAAACAAAATATCATCTCCCGTCTTTTCGGGCTTGGAACGATTTCACTTCAGAAAAGATCCGGTGAACAAGTCGTTATCCGGACAGTACAACGGGCTCACATCCTCCTCAAACACCTGACGAACACAAAATCCGCTCCGCAGGTGAACAACCGCATCCGGGAAACCGGCACTTTGGAAGAAACGAACAGTCCGATAGAACAGGACCGTTCGACAAGAACGGACCTTACCCGGATAAAAAGACGTAAAGATGAAAACAAAAACACGGAAAAGTAATTTTAATGCTCTGTAAAAACCATAAAAATCTTTTCGGATATATTCCCATACTCATTGCATTCGTCATGGCCTGTTTGTATTTTTTATTTCATCTCCATTTTATGCAGCAGTTTCTGGATTGGGACCAGGTCTGGTATACAAATAACATTAAAAATATGCTTCAGGGAAGCGTTCCTTACTTTAACCCCCATCATATCCACTATGAAACAGGGGGAAAACTTTTTCATGAGTTTATGTTGCACAACTTCGGGGATGCCGGTTTTACAGATGTGATGTTTAACAACCGCTTGCGTTCTTTAGTGGCTGCCTGTATCGCCATATTTTTTATCATACTCTATTTAAAAGAAACAACAGGCCGCCTTTTGTGGGGAATTCTCGGGGGCTTACTCGTCGGCTTTTGTCACGGCTTCCTTGCCTACTCAACACAGGGAGACACACCGATCTTCCCGGCATCTGCATTCTGCGCCATGCTTTATGTTGCAGGCAGAATTGAACGATCAAAGCATCCGCTGGTGTGGGCTTTCATCTCGGGAATAGTATGCGCCACAGGCGTCGTTTTTCATCAATATACCGCCTTGGCATGTGTGGCCGCGGTTATCAGCATCATCATCCCCCCGCTTCTTTTTAAGTACAAAAAGAGAGGTTCTCCTTTTTCGATCCGGCATAAGACAGCATTATCCTTATTCGAAAGTAATCATGGTATCCGCTACAAAGCGACCCTGATTACCGCACTTACCGGGGTTATCCTTATATGCGCGGCATACTTTTATACGGGGAAGACCGTGTTTAATCTCCCTTTTGACAAACCCGATCAAAAAACAGCAGTCGGGCGGTACAGCTACACAACCTTTCAAAAATGGCTGTTTTTATATCAGGATGAAGGATGGTGGGCCAGGGGCCTCATAAAGTTTGATATTAAGCAATCTTTCCGTGGTTATACGAATGCCTTTCTCTCTCCCACGACACCTTACAAATATTTACGATATGTGTCCACCGACTTCCGGTATGACGTGACACATCCGGCGAGTGAAAAAGACTTTGCCTATAATCAGGTTGCCTATTTTTCACTCATCCCCCTGGCGGGGATCTTTATTTTTTTCCCCCTGTTATGGAGGCGGTATAAACGGGGGCTTGTCTTTCTTCTTGGATCTTTCGTATTCTATTGTTTTTTTACCACCTACTGGGAGCCATCATATTACGAATTCTGGCTCATCCAGTGTATTATAAGCTGTGTCCTCGCCATTCTTTTTTTAAACTTTATCGGGGAAAAAGTAAAACCACTATTAAAACGATTCAACCAGATTCCTTTTTACATCATAACGATTATTTTTCTCATCGCCCTCTCATCACATAACGTACTCTATTATTCCATCCCCTATTCACGGTACAAGCATATGGAGGATATTGATTATAACTGGAGGCGTGATTATTATTGGGGGCTTTTCAGCGATTCGGTGTATAAGTTTCCCGATAATCCGTATAAGAAGGTGTACACGAATAAGCCGGTGCGGTAGCGGGATGGTTTTTGGTTTGGTGGGGGTTGATAGAGGTTGATGGGGAGGTTGATGGTTTCGGATTTTATATGCGTAATACCCAAAAAGGAGAATAAAGATCATTATAGACAGTGATAAGCCGATTTTTACCCGGTAAAAATCGAATGATCTTCCACAATTGTCGTATAAACTTACGCGAAGTTAGCCGATTCTGCTCTTCTTCGCATTTCCAGCGTGCAAAAATCTTTTCCAATTCCTTCAGGACATCATTCTTATAAACCTCCACCAACCCCAAAAAAAACTCAACCAACTCACGAACAAACTGCGCAATACTATAAAAATTCAACCCATGATGCAGTAACTTAAGCTCCCGGTACAACTCCCCGGGAACATACACATGCACATGATCCCGTATTTCCTCAGAATTATCACACACAGCTTTATACCTGCTCATTCTCTGCTCACCCCACTTATGCTCCTTTCCCAAAACCGGTGTGAGAACCCTCAAAATCTTCACAATCACCCCGGACACACTCTTACATCCTTTAAAAAAATCCAGACCTTGCAGCCTTTCCTTCATACCCCTGTTTATGACAAAATGAAACTCATGCGCCTTATCTCCGGACATATTGACCTCCATAAAATATTTTTTTCAGTTTCTTTATATTAATAACTGCCCAAAAGGTCGCGGCGAATTCATTTTTTTTATTTTTTTTAAAGAATTAATAATAGTGTTATAAACAGCTATTTTTTAATCCTTTAGTCGTGATTAAAATTTCAAAAATATTCCAATTCAAAGTTTATATGCTATTATTCCACTTTTTTTGAACAAAAAATGTGGAATAATAGCGAAACGCAGGTTCAGAAGAAATCAAGAATTTTCATAACGGCAACCTTGTCATAACTTAATTATTTGGGTTGCGGGCGTAGCCTGCGTAATGAATCACTGATTAAACTATTATAAGTTATCCGGGATTCATCATCAGCATTCCTGCCGATGACAACACTCTGTTTCCAGTTCTGTTTCGATGGTCATACGATCATTATGAATTGCAACTTTCCTTGCCCTGGCATCATCAACCAATATCATGTGGATGTGATTTTCCGGCGCCAGTATTATTGCTGCAGCTTCACCACTATCAATATCCATGGTTAAAATTTGCATAGCAGTTGTATTTAATCTTTTTTACATGACCATGCAATTGTTTAGCCGGAATAACAGAATATGGTTTATTTTCAATGGTCACTTCCGCATATACTTGTTCAGGGATAAAAAAATCTGTAAATATTTTTTCTATTATGCTCACCTGTTTTGAGTTTGTCAATTTCTTACACTTGGCGATTGTATCTAATTCTTTATGGTAAAAGAAATTGATAAACTCACTACAATCGGAAATACTGACAATTTAATTAATTGTCAGTATAAATCTAGTTTCGAAATTATGGAAAGACTGATTAAAGGCGAAGAATCAGCGACAATCAACATTCGTTTAAAACTTCCAATTCCTGCTTTAAATCCTGAGTATCATAATTAATCACTGCTACATTATGCTTCCCTGCTTCCATCATAAAATCATATATACATAAACCGGATAATTGAGCGGCTTTTCCAATGGATAATTTTTGTTCCTGAAATAATAATAAAGCTGTATACAATTTCATAAAAAATAATTTACCACACAACCGGGACAGAATAATTACGGATACATGTATCCGGTGTAAGAATAACCACATTCTCGCAATAACATTGGGAAATCAATAACCTGTCAAAGGGATCGCTATGATGATTCTCTATTTCATTTGAGCGGTATAAATGTTCAAGCTTAAGAGGGAGTAAGGCAAGTTTCCAGATCTTGGCCTGTTCCTGAATCCAGAAACGGGGCGGTTGGGGTAAATGTATTTTAGAAGCCCGCTGTTTTAAAAGAATTTCCCAGATTGATACATGACTCAACATTATACTGTTATTTGTATCATTAATAAAGTTCTTCGCTGCAACAGAGAGTTTATCCGGCTCCCGGACCAGCCATAATAAAGTACACGTATCGAGCAAACCCCTCACTTTAATAAAATCCCCATTTTTCCATTTCTTCATTACTCAGCGGTTCAAAGGCATCTTCCGTATATGTCACTTTTTCCGAAGTAATTTCACCCACCTTCGGCCGCTCCGATGCCCGGGAGGCAGATAAGGGGACGAGTTTGGCTATGGGTATTTCACCCCGCCGGATAATAATTTCCTCACCAGCTTCCACTTTTTTCAATATCGAGGATAAATGGGTTTTTGCATAATAAGTCGTTATGGTTTCCATAAGATTACTATAATACATTACATTGACTAAGTCAAGACCAGACCCTATTAGTTTATCTTTTATCTCCCTGTTTATCACACAATAAAAATCATGCACATGAGCACCTGTCATAATAACCTCCATTATATACTCAACTGTTTATAATTTGTCATTTCCCGGCAGTAGATAAGTGTCTTTAATTATTTATGGCAAAAAGAAATGAAATACACCTCTATAAAACTACAACTGGTATTCAACGAAGTTGAAACGTTTACTACAATTATCATACTGACAATTTAAAAATTGTCAGTATGATAATTTTTAATCTTTTTTACCTATTAATAGCCCTCAAAAAAGTCGTGGTGCATTCATTTTTCTATATTTTTTTCAAAAAATTTCACTTCATGAGGAATCTTATATTGACATGCCAATTAATAAATCTATTACAATCGAAGCTATCCCGAACTCTTTGTAGCGCAACATGATCCGGTATTTTTTAAGGAATAAACCTTGTACCCACAATCCAAAAAAATCCAAACCGCCGCCTTCGGCGGCTCTCTTTTCTCTTCTCCCCTCCCCGCTTCTTCTGTTTTCCAAAATTTTAAAGGGTAAAAAGGTAAAAAACTAAAGTGTTAAAGTCCTGGCGCAACGAAACCCAAGGTTGTCGTTCCTGCTACGTGGGAGGATCCTGACGCGGAAAGCGCACCGGCAGCTATCACGATTACTATACCACGCATCGCCCCGCACTAAAAAGCTTATTTTATCATACTCACTCGCTGTCCATTCCCCTTCATCAGCCTTTTCCCGGATTTTCTCTTTATTCACCAACTCGGAAATCCAGTCTTCAAGAAGCTTCTGCACCAGCACCCTGAATTCCGGAAGACCGGAGAAATCTTTGTGCAGCACAAGTCTTTCACGTTGAACTTTGTCTTTAAACTCGAGAACGGCTTTTACCTGGGGATCATCAAACTCTGACTTCGAAGAAATATTCATGGTTTTAAAATACAAGGCAATATACGGCGATTGTTTTGTTTTCCAGTTGTCATAAGCAAAAAGAAACTCATCGAGAGTGCCCGAGGCATGTTGTGCTGTAGGAGAACCGAAGCGTTTATGAAAAATACAGATCACCATATCACAGGAAGAAAGAACACGGTTCATGATTTCCTGGGGATCTCCGGCCCGGGGCACTGCATCTTCCCACCCCATCGCCTCCAGGTGAAAAAAAGCATTTCGTACAAGGGGACTTTTGTTCAGTTCGTCACAAACCTTTTTTACACAGTTTCGTTCTTCGACAACATCACCGGGAGACGCGATAAACAGTTTTAAGAGTTTCATTTCTGACATACATATGTCATAATCCAAATAAGAATGGTTGTCAATTATTTTATTTTATACTCAACTGTTTAGCGTTTGTCATTCCCCCTCTATCCCGGAACTTGAACAGAACAAAGACTCATCCGCCCCCGGGCTTATCCATGGAAGAATCATCCGGTTTCCGGAGCGGCATGTGCACATTATCCGGCATATCCATCAACATTCCTGTTGGTGACACCTCTCTGTTTCAAGTTCCGTCTCGATGGTAACATAGGTAATATGATGATTCTCTATTTCATGTAAGCGGTATAAATGTTCAGGGTTGATGTGGAGTTCGGAATAATATTATATCCTGGCAGAGAGCACATTGCATATGGAATTTATACTATATTCTATGGCTTCACCAGATAAGCAAGTAATCCAAAACATAGTTTAAAATTATTCATTTACAATATCTAATACGTCTTTATATAAAGCAGAACTAATATGAACATTATGCTCAATGAGGATATCCATATAACTTTTAACGTCCTTGATAAGCAGGAGCTGCTTAGCTTTAATAAGAATACCGAGTGTGCCTATAGGTTTAAGATTATTATGAATTGCAACTTTCCTTGCCCTGGCATCATCAACCAATATCATATGGATGTGATTCTCCAGTGCCAGTATTATTGCTGCAGCTTCACCACTATCAATATCCATGGTTAAAATTTGCATGGCAGTTGTATTAGTAATCTTTTTTACATGACCATGCAATTGTTTGGCCAGAACAATAGAATATGGTTTATTTTCCATGGTCACTTCCGTATATACTTGTTCAGGGATAAAGAAATCTGTAAATATCTTTTCTATTATACTCACCTGTTTTGAGTTTGTCAATTTCTTACACTT
>JAFGRV010000643.1 GCA_016934975.1 Spirochaetales bacterium
AGGATTTTCCCCAAGGTGATAAATTCCCTGCACCTCCTTGCGAAGTAATTCAGGTATCACCTCTGCGATTTTTTCGCAGGGAATACAGCTTCTTATTTCATCATAAAAAAGAGTGACCGGGAGATTTTTTTTAAACCTGCTTTCGGTCCAATCAATTCCTCCCTTATCCCCGGTTAGAGAATCCCCCAGGGGAAGCGCTATTCTGATAATGGAAAAGGTATCACATGTTTTTACCGTTTCTTCTGCCCGGGCAAAGGTTTTACCCGCCACACTCACAGGGTCCGGCGCATGATGTTCCGCATAACCGTCTTCAGGCGGGCGATGCCCGGAAAAAACAAGGTCCGTGCTTAAGTACATAATGTATGAAGAACCGGAAAAAACATCAACAATACTCTTTGTTCCGGTAACATTCAGCAAATGGGCCCATTGGGGGCGTTCTTCGCAAACATCAAGATCACAGACACCTGCCCCGTGAATAACATGAGTCGGCTGAAAGGTTATCTTTATATTCTCAAGGGCTTTACGATCTGTAACGCAGAGGGGCAGCACCTGTTTCCCTTTTGGAATTTTCATTTTCGGAGAACGGATAGCACATAGTCTCTCTTCCGGCAAAAGTGACCGCAATTTCCGGTAAATAGGCCATCCATGAATCGAGGTGACTCCTGTTATTAAAATCTTCCAATGGTCGTAAAACATTTGTTTATAATATGGGAAATTACATAAATTTCAAGTGTTTCGAGAAAGGAATTATATAGATTGATGATTATATTTTTCTCAAATTCCATAACCCTGCCGACTTGAGCAGACCAGGCCATATACAAGGTGAAACCCTATAATTCCAGGTAAAAAAACCGCCTTACATATCAGAATTGTATAATAAATCAGTATACCTATAGCCAGTAAAGAGGATTTTGAATAGTATTATAGTATGTATTTAAAGAAAGTTAATCATGAAAGGAAAAATAACATGAAACCATCAACTTTACTTTTCCCTGTTTTTCTCTTATTCGTATCATGTATCAGTAATAATACACAACAACCGGAACAAGATACAAAAATCGATGAATTCAAGAGCACCGAAGATGCCGAGCTTACGGATATACAACAGTTTGAGTTAATCTGGGCGGATGAGTTTGATGAGGAAGGCATACCAAACCCCGAAAAATGGAAATACGATACCGGGGGTTTCGGGTGGTATAATAATGAACTTCAGTATTATACAAAAGCCAGGGCGGAGAATGCACGGGTACAGGACGGACGTCTTATAATCGAAGCCCATAAGGAAGACTTCAAGATGGGCGCTAAAACCAATCATTACACATCGGCACGGCTGGTAACAAAATACAAAGGCGACTGGTGTTATGGCAGAATCGAAGTCAGGGCAAAACTTCCCCGGGGAAATGGGGTCTGGCCCGCCATCTGGATGCTGCCTACAAAGGAAATGTACGGGGGATGGCCTTCCAGCGGCGAAATCGATATTATGGAACATGTCGGTTATGAACCCGGAATCGTGCATTTCAGCATTCATACCAATAAATTCAATCATCGCATAAATACCCATAAGACTCATACAGAGCGTTTGGAAGAACCGGATAAACAATTTTATACCTATGGCATCGAATGGCAGGAAAACGTCATCATTTTTTTTGTTGATGATAAAAAGAGCTATGTTTTTCCCAAGCTCGAAGATAATTTCATGGCCTGGCCCTTTGACCGGAAATTCCACCTTATTCTGAATCTCGCAATAGGCGGGGACTGGGGCGGTGTACACGGCATAGACGACACGATTTTCCCCCAACGAATGGAAGTTGAATATGTACGGGTGTATCAGAGGAAACCGGAGTGAGGTTGCGATTGTAATAGCCGTGAACACCTTGATCATCCCGGTTCATATACCGGATAGAGCTTTTTAGTCAGATTAATTTTTTATTACCTCTGTTACGTTTGAGTAAAAGGCAGATAAGCTTTTAGGGTTTGATTTTTCTTGAGTATAATTCGACATGGTAATGTATGACCCATTATTTTTGTGAGCCAGATAGGGAAGACAAACTTCCTGAAGAGGGGTAATATATCCGAAGAAAGAGAAAAGTTTGCGTATTCTCCCCCGTCTATCTCCAGAGAGACTATCCCTCTGTTCCGTGTGTCACTTACTTCTGTTTCCAGAAATATATGCCAGTTTTTTTCTCCTGCTAAAAAATCGATAATGATGTATTTATCCTTATTATTTAAAATCATCTTTTTAATGTCACTATCATTCGAGGTTCTGTAAACTCTTCCAAAGATTGTTTTCCCGGATAGGCGGATAGGTTGAGGATTAAAGTAGTGAGCCGTGCATAATTCTTTAATATCATCTTTTACAAAGGCGGGACAAAACAGATTTGGATCAAGAGCTGTTCCGGAACGAAAGAGAGAAGGATTAATACCAAACATCCGCTTAAAGGCCCTGGAGAAACCCTCTGCCGAATCAAATTGGTAAGAAAGGGCAATTTCCAGGAGGTTGAGTTTACTGTTTTTTATTGTTGAAACTGACATTGAGAGTCTTCTTCGAATAAGATAGTTATAGGGTGATATCTTAAGATAATGATTGAATAGCCTTGCAAAATGAAAGAGGGAATAACCGGCAGCTTCAGCCATATCTGCCACACCACAGGGGGCATGGATGTGATCTTCAATGAAGCAGAGGGCATTATGGATACGCTCCAGAACATAGGGATCATAGTTCAAATCAGATACCTCATATTCATTCTATGGGAAAGAGAATCTCAAAAACGGATTCATTTAAATATTCAAGGCCCTTATATCGTTGGTCATAGCGGTTTATCATATAATGACCAACCTGTTTCAAATCTGCAGCCGGCAGCCACTCTAACAATACTTTAGCAAATATATCCCGGTTAATGTCAGGCCCCGCAACTTCAAAGAGAGCATATTTTTGGAGCGGGAGATTTTTAAGCACTAAGTCGATCGGCACTTTGTCCGGGTTTTTTGTCTCTTTACCTACAAAAACCTCATAGTGTCCTGTTTTTTGGGTTTCATCGTTCCAGATATGGAGTTCATAACCGAATTGGGAAATCAAGTAGGTATCAACATTCATTTCATTCTTCTTAAGAAAGACTTTAAAACGGTTCCAGAGAACTCCGATTTCATTCTCTTCTGTCCAGCCCCCATGTGTGGCCACAGGATCACCATAGAAACTGAAACCGGCTATTTTCATGGGTCCCAGGTTGATAATTTCAGGCTTCATATTTTACTCCGATCCCTTCTATTATAGGCTTAGATAGCTGAACTTTTCAATCCCCATCTCCCGGCCTGATTTGTAAAAAGGACCTCTATCCGGATTTATTTTTATAAAAAATTTTTCCAGGCATAGAGATCCTTAGTGCAGACCTGGCTTACTAGTCTTGAACTTCGTTCAAGTCCAATTGTTATTTATTAGAGGTGATCTTGAACTTCGTTCAAGTCCAATTGTTATTTATTAGAGGTGAT
>JAFGRV010000644.1 GCA_016934975.1 Spirochaetales bacterium
ATTTTCGCCTATAGTAACACAGACATTAAAAGAGAATAATAAACATCAGCCTTCCCTTTTATAACCGGAATATGTCTATATATCCCTGTCTTTTACTGTCTTTCTCTTATCATTTTTGGCATTTTCGATTGCATTATCACAGATTTCGCATACCTTAGCAGAAAGTGCGTCGATTGCAGTCGCAGAAGTATTCATTCCTCCTTTGTCTTTAATGTACGCTTTTACTTTCGATGTCACGACCAAAGTTTCATTTCCAGCCATTAAATCCTCCTTAAATGTTTAATTGGCTCTATTTTTACACCATTCTTAAAGAAAAAGCAATCAAAAAAAACGAAAAGAATCCCTTATGAAGAGTGCTTATTTTTTATCTTTCATTTTTTCATCTTTATCCTTGTGTACTATTCCAACTCATGATATTATGAAAGAGTCGTTTTTTTAAAATTAAATGGTGTTTTTGTCTGATAAACGAACTTCACAGACAGTAAATGGAAAGGACATATAAGATTCATAAACGATGAATAACTTTCCTCTACTAAACCGGTTTAGTAGAGGAAAGTTATAAAAAAAAGAAAGAAGAATGGAGGTTATTTATGAAAAGGAGAGTAAAAATTTTGTATTTCGTCTGTTTAATTTTACTTTTCACAGGGATTATTGATCTGACTGCCCAGGGATTTTCTATCAGCGGCAGGAGATTGATGGATGGGAATGGCAATGAGTTTATTATCCGGGGGGTCTCTCACGCGCATACGTGGTATGCGAATAATACCAGCGCAATCGGAGACATTAAGTCTGTCGGGGCAAACGCGATCCGTCTTGTTTTAAGTAATGGAGTACGCTGGACACAGACCAGTTCAAGTGAATTATCAAACCTTATCAACCTTTGTAAATCGAATAGGGTTATTGCGATCCCCGAAGTGCATGATACGACAGGGTATGGAGAAGAGAGTGCGGCATGTACCCTCGCCCAGGCAGTCAATTACTGGAGAAATGTACAGAGCGCTTTAACAGGGCAGGAACGGTATGTTATTATCAATATCGGGAATGAGCCATACGGTAATAATAACTCGTCTAGTTGGATAAATGATACGAAAAGCGCCATTCAATCCATGAGAAGTGCGGGATTCTCTCATACACTTATTGTGGATGCCCCGAACTGGGGTCAGGACTGGACATTTACCATGCGAGATAATGCTCAATCCATCTTCGACGCAGACCCGGACAGAAATACAATTTTATCGATTCATATGTACGGGGTATTTGATACGGCCGCGGAAGTACAAAGTTATGTCTCGAATGTGACAGGCAAAGGGCTTCCCCTCATGATCGGTGAATTCGGCCATAATCATTCGGACGGAAATCCCGATGAAGATGCGATTATGTCAAATGCCCAGTCCTATGGCATCGGGTACATGGCGTGGTCGTGGTGCGGTAACTCAAGTGATGTTTCCTATCTGGACATGGTAAATAACTGGAATGTTAACAGCTTGACATCCTGGGGAGACAGAGTCGTGAACGGAGCCAATGGCTTGAAACAGACTTCCCGGGAATGTTCCGTCTTCGGGAGTTCGACGAGTGCCCCGACAAATCCGCCCGCAAATCCCACACCGGTGCCCACGACACCGGGGGGGAATATTGGTGATGTAAACGGTGACGGTTCCATCAACATTGTTGATGCCCTTCTTATCGCCCAATACTATGTGGATTTATATCCTTCAAATTTTAATGTGAATAACGCCGATACGAATTGTGACGGTTCTGTTAATATTATCGATGCCCTTCTTGTAGCGCAGTACTATGTTGATCTCATAACACGTTTCTGTTAAATCAGCCGACTCGTTCTCTCATTTGAATTGAATTAACCAGTATGGATTCATCCGGTATGGGTAAAATGCCGGATGAATCTTTTTGTTTATATGCTTGTCATGGTTCATTTATTTCTTAAGGAGAAAAAAAGCCGCAAATCCTCACTCATTTGCACTAAAATAGGGATAGGATGAGTAAACCCGAAACCCCGGCCCGTTGCATTTAATCCTTGACAAATTCATTTATTCATGATATAAAGAATTTCTATTAAAAAATAAAAATCAGTCAAAGGAAAAATTGCCTTTATGAAAAAAATAAGTATCGCTCTTTGTCTCTTTGTTATGTCGTTTTCACTACAAGCACAAATACTAGGGGATGTAGACGAGAATGGAAGTATTCACATACTAAATGCCTTACTCATCTCGTAGTATTATGTTATGTGGAGTTTTTGAAAAAAACTCCGAGCGCAAAGCCGGAGGCGTGCGCAGATATTGTTGATGCGTTATTAATTGCCCAGCATTATGTGGGCTTGTCTCCTATAATTAATACAGCTGTTGCTGATGTTGATTGTAATGGAAGCATTGATATCGTTGATGCTATGCTCGTTGCCCAATACTATGTAGGGATTATTTCTGAATTTCCCTGTGAGAATGTACCGGGATTGGTTTTTCATGAGAGGGTAGCGATCGGTCAAATGGTGGATCCGCGACGGATGCTTATAACGTATGGGATTAAAATTGATACACTTCCATATGAATATGCAGAATACCTGTTTTCTGTATATTATGATCCCACATTTATAAATCCCGATCTGGGGTTAGAAGGTATCACTGCCGGAACAAATGGTTTTATAACAGAGGTTACAATTGTTGAGCTTGATCCTACTTATCATAAGATAATAATTTATGGAAAGAGTTCAATACCTTATCCGGGAACAGGAATTGATGATAATATTATTATATACTGGAGGATAGTGGATGGTGTAAGCGGTATATCTTATGTGACTATTGCTGTAGATAAATTATTGGATATTGAAGGTAATACAATTGGAACACCTCGAAGTCTGCCATTCTATTTTAGGTTCGTTGAAAATACACCAGAACCAACCCCTATTCTAACTACTCCCCCCCTTACCCCGCCGCCGACCCCCGTCCCGACTCCTGATCTCACGGTTGTACCGACACCAACAGTTGTCCCGGTAAATATAACCGCGGATTTAGAACTCCCCACTTCCGCGGCCTGGGGAGGGACAAACCACTGGATACCGAATACCGGGGAAGACTTCGGACCCTTCCGGGTTAAAATA
>JAFGRV010000645.1 GCA_016934975.1 Spirochaetales bacterium
AAAAGCAATAGCTCTTTCACATTTTGGATTAGGAAAACAGGCGGCAGGTGAAACACAATTCGAGTCATTAGTGAAAGAATTCCCCCGGAATATCTGGGGATACATTGCCTGGGGAGATATGTATTATCAACCATTACACAAATCAATCAAAAGAAATTTTGAAAAAGCCGAAGATTTGTATCAAACAGCCTTAAAAAAGGAAAAAAAAGATTCGACTGATAAAAAAAATATAATGGAGAAATCGGTTGCAACCGAACGACTGGATGAGTTGCATAGGGAAAAAATGAAGATACAGTAGTGCGGGAAGGCCGTATTTGTTTAAAGATAAATGTTCAAGTGGTCTTTAATCGGGGTCAATGGCGCGGGGGTTCCTGTTTTTTAATCATGATAAATGGTCATAGTACATGGAAATAGCATTTTTTATACTTTTTTTTAATGCCGGGATCTCAATCATTGGTATTCTTATCGTTTGGCCAAGAAGAAAAATGCCCGCGGCGATGCCGCTTATCTTCCTTAATAGTGCTGTTATTATCTGGTCGGTGGGTTATGCCTTTGAACTCATCAGTCCTGAATTATCAAGTAAATTGATCTGGACAATTGTTCAGTATATAGGGATTCTGATAATACCTATTCCTGCATTTTTTTTATCTCTCGAGCACCTCAGAAAAAAAAGGCTGCGATTCCCTTCCACTCTCCTCTTATTACTTATCATTCCTGTTTTTGTTTTTATTATGCTCTGTACAAATGAGTATCATCATTTGTTTTATCAAAAATTTGATCTCATAATCCGGGCAGACTACAATTCTCTCCAACTGACCTACGGTCCTGTTTTCTGGATTCATACTATTTATTCATATAGTCTTCTCATCGCCTCTTTAGTATTGCTCATACGCTCATTATTTGTTTTGCCATCAGTCTATAAAAGACAGACCTATACGATACTTTTTGCATACTTTGTTCCCTGGATCGCCAATATTATCTATATCCTGCGTGTTTTCCCTTTTATTCTGATAGATCCAAGCCCTCTGGGTTTTACCGCAACGGGTGTGATTATTCTTTTCGGACTTACGTTTTATAATCTATTCGATTTTGTTCCGTTTGCCGCAGATACGATCATAAATAATCTGAATGATAGTATTATTATTTTAAGTCCGGAAAATACGTTGTTAAAAATAAATCCACAGGCAGAAGAATTATTGAGTTGCAGTGCTCCGGATTGTATTGGAAAAGATATTTCAATAGTACTGGATGGAAAGCTCTCTCCGCTCACTTCCATGACTCATAAAGAAAGGATTCAAATTGAACTGCCAATCTCTCTGAAAGACGGAACATCCTATTTTGATTGTAAAATATCACCTATAAAAATGGGAAAAAGACAGGTTGCAAAAGTAATTATGCTTCGTGATATTACGCAATTAAAAAAAGCCCAATTAGAATTAAAGAATTGGAATTTTGAACTGGAGAATATGGTATTGGAGCGAACCGATGAATTGACAAAAACAAACGATCACCTGAAGGATGAGATCAGTAAAAAGGAACTTCTTCTTAAAGAAATTCATCACCGTGTAAAGAATAATCTTACAATGATCCGAAGTCTTATCGTTATTCAATCTTCCAACATGAAAGATCCTAATATGCTCAATAAATTTAAAGATCTTACCAGCAGGGTGGCCTCGATTGGTTTAATTCATGAAAAGCTTTATACAAGTGAAAACTTTCAAACAATCGATCTTGATAGTTATCTTACCGGACTTATAAAATCTCATATCTTAACCTTCAGCAATATTGAAACTCCCATATCTTTTACCAAGGAAATAGACCGGCTCTCTTTAAATATTAACATTATTATCCCCCTTGGGCTTATTTTTACCGAATTGATAACAAACGCGATAAAATATGCGAGAAATGAACACGATGAAATTGTTTTTACAATTACTGCGAAAGAAGATAATAAGAGTATGAAAATCATAATGATGGATTCGGGATGCGGCTATCCCGCGACTGTACTCGAGGGGGAAAGAAAGAGTACGGGATTGAAACTCATAGAAGTGTTTGTGAAACAGTTGAATGGTTCTATAATTTTTGAAAACGATCATGGTGCCAGGAGTATATTGACAATACCGGTCATACAGGATTGAATGTAAACAACTATTTTGATTCTGTTATCTCCGGTTTGACATGAGGCATACCGGTAATGATAGAAAATGACAAACTCAAAACGCTTGTGTATATGTTATCTCTCCACCCGGGCGCCGCTTCCTTTCATAACTTTTTCAACTTCATCGAGGCTTGCCATCGTCGTATCTCCCGGAGTCGTCATCGCCAGGGCCCCGTGGGCAGCACCGTAATTTACCGATAACTCCGGAGATTTTCCTTCCATAAGGCCGTAGATTAATCCGGAAGCAAAACTGTCCCCGCCCCCCACACGGTCGTAGATTTCCAGATTGGTACGAAGAACAGCATCGTAGAATTTATTATCAATATAAAGAATGGCGCCCCAATCATTATATCCGGCAGTTTTCGCATTCCGCAGCGTCGTTGCCACGGCCTTAAAATGAGGATAGGTTTTTACCACTTCCGCTATCATTTTTTTAAAATCGGAAGGATCAAGCTTTGTCAGGTTTTCTGTTCCCTGCACATTGAATCCGAGACAGGCTGTAAAATCTTCTTCGTTTCCAATAATAACATCCACATGCCGGACTATCTCCGAATTAATCTCTATTGCTCTTTCTTTACCCCCGATTCCTTTCCAGAGGGAAGACCTGAAATTGAGATCATATGAAATAATCGTCCCGTATTCTTTTGCTTTTTTTATTGCCTCGATAATGACGTGAGGTGTTGTTTCGGACAAGGCGGCAAAGATACCCCCGGTATGAAACCACCGCACCCCGTCTTTTTTAAATATTTTTTCCCAGTCAATATCACCGGGTTTTAATTGTGAGGCGGCGGTATGGCCGCGGTCCGAACATCCTAAAGCGGCTCTCACACCAAAACCTTTTTCCGTGAAGTTGAGTCCATTCCGTGAAGCGCGGCCGGTTCCGTCAAAAGGTACCCATTTCACATATTCCATGTTCACGCCCCCCTGGAGTATCAGATCTTCAAGGAGCATTCCCACGGGATTTTCCACAAGGGCGGTCACAATTGCCGCTCTTTTTTTAAAACAACGGCGCAGTCCCCTTGCCACATTATATTCTCCGCCCCCTTCCCAGACCCGGAATTGTCTCGTTGTGTGGATCCGTTCAAACCCGGGATCAAACCGGAGCATGATTTCTCCCAGGGAGAGGATATCGTATTTGCACTCTGCTTCGGGTTTTAATGTAAGTGTGTTCATAGACTCATTCCTCCCGGTGTTTTGACCTTCGTGGTGATCATCCGAAATAAAAGGAGTACAGTTTATCTTAGAAATGTAAAAGTGTCAAATCACTTGAGTGTTGATCCGGCAGTTCCCGGTGAACAACAATCCCCTTGCCCGGGTTGCCTGTTCCCTGCAACACCCCCCACGAGGTAAAGCTGCCCTTCGGACATGATCCCCAGGATCAGTGATCCTTCGGGGGGTGTTTCCGGGACGGCAGCATGCAAATATCTTAGGTTGTTCACCGGGAATTGCTGGTTTTGTTAGTAAAGGAGATGTAAGTATCCATTACATTGATAGGTTTTTTTACTATCGTCGTGATATATTTTCGTATAAATTCCGGTGCTAAAGGGATAACTTCCCGTGAATCCGGATGTACTAACGTTGCCTGAATCATTTGATGGTAAAAACGTTGTTTATCCGGTTAATCCTGTGATCCCGTCTCAATTAGAATTTCTGAAGTTTGATAACCGGATTTATATATATGTGACTTTTTTTTGAAAGTACTTGCGAAAAAAACTATGTTCACTTACTTATTATGTCTATTATGGCTGACATATTAGATACATTACCACCACATTTCAGAAAGGATGTGCATCTCGCACTAAAGATATTACAACAAGCCGGATGTACTGAAATCTTTTTATTTGGTTCTATTATCGGTGGCAGGATAAATGAAGAATCTGATATTGATATCGCAATAAAAGGATGTCCAAAAGGATTATTTTTCAGGCTTTATGGACAATTAATCAGGAATCTTGCTCATCCGGTTGATCTTATAGATTTAGATAAACAAAAAAGTTTTTATCGCTATTTACAGGAGCATGGAGAATTAGTTCGTGTTGCATGAAAAAGTATTTGATAAACTCGAATTTGAAGTCTCTGAAATCGAAAAAATGCTGAGCTCATATGATTCTCTCCTGGAATTATGCAAAACTAATGAACCAAATTTAATAGAAAAAACTGCTGCTGCAAGTGTCTTGCATTCATTTTACACAGGTGTTGAAAATATTATAATTGCAATTATTTCAGATGATACGTTAACCTCATTATTATAACTGACAATAATAGATTTTTTACGTCTCGCCAGTTTGTGGGAAATTGCTATAAAAATCAGCCTCGATAAATTAGAGATAGATATTCCATTCAGTCAATTAATGAGCGAGCAAATTTATGGTGATGATATTAATTTATTCCCTGTTTTCCTGTAAATTACCAGGCGTAGGCTTTGGGAGCTTCACCGCCATGACCGGGAAAAATCTCATCCAATTCTTTCAGGATGTGTTCATCCAGGTTGATCTCTGTTGCTTTTACGGCGCTTTCCAGATGGTCCATTGTACGGGGACCGATAATCGGGGCGGTGACAGCCGGATTGTGATATAACCACGCGAGGGCGACGAGGGCGGGATCGTGTCCGATTTTCTTGCAGAGGTTTTCATATTTCTCAATTTTATTTTTGGTTGATGCAAGACGGTTTGTTATCCATTCCCCGGTTCTTCTCCCGGATTTCTGTTTTTCCAAAGCCCCTGCAAGCATACCGCCGTCTACCGGGCTGTACGGGATAAGACCCATTCCGTAATGACGGCAGGCGGGAATTACTTCCAGCTCCACATACCGGTTGTTCAGATTATAAATGCTCTGTTCGCTTACAAGGCTCATAAGGCCCCTCTTTCCTGCTTCCTGATTCGCCGTGGCGATATCCCACCCGGCAAAATTGCTCGATCCTGCATAGATGACTTTTCCCTGTTTTTGCAGATTGTCAAAAGCGTGCCATATCTCGTCCCACGGGCACTCCCGGTCGATATGATGCATCTGGTAAAGATCAATCACATCAGTCTTTAACCGCTTAAGACTTCCTTCGCAATGCCGTGCAATTTTTAATGCAGAAAGGTTTCTCCCGCTTCTGTTCGGTTCTTCCAGGTCATCTTTTTTATTCGCGGGATTATATACCTTGGTCGCCAGAATAATATCATTTCGCCGTCCGGAGCTTTGGGATAACCATTTACCGATTATTTCTTCGGTATATCCGTGATAGACCTTGCCGCCATAGACATCCGCAGTATCAAAGAAATTGATACCGAGTTCCAGGGCACGATCCATAATACGAAAACTATCTTCTTCGGATGTATACCACCCGAAATTCATGGTTCCCAGGCATATATTACTTACCAGAACACCATGTTTTCCCAATCGTTTATATTCTACAGCCATAATTTCCTCCCTTATGATAACGTGAGGTTTTTGTAAAAGACTCAATTAATAAATACGGATAAATACCCGGTTCCGGAACCGGAGCTAAATCCGGAGTTACTTTACGGGGGTATGAACCTTTAAAACCCAGGGACATACACCCGTAAAGAAATATAGCAAAAAAAGAGAATGTTCAAGTACTTTTCAATCTTTTTTTCCTGTTTGCACTTTCCAGAGATTGGCATAAAGTCCCTCTTTTAATACAAGGTTGTCATGTGTTCCTTGTTCGATTATTCCCCCGTCTCCGATAATAAAAATATGGTCCGCATTACGCACCGTTGAAAGGCGGTGTGCAATAATAATGGTGGTCCGTCCTTTTATAATTTTTTCCAAAGATCGTTGAATTGCGGCTTCCGTCTCATTATCGACACTGGAGGTTGCTTCATCCAATATCAGGATCGGTGGATTTTTTAGTACGGCCCTGGCGATGGCAAGACGCTGTTTCTGACCCCCGCTTAATTTTTGTCCCCGTTCTCCCACAAGTGTATTATATTGATCCGGAAGGGTGAGGATAAAATCATGGATTTCCGCGATTTTCGCCGCTTCTATGACAGCTTCCATCTCCGTATCAGGCCGGGCATATGCGATGTTCTCAAGAATAGTCCCGTCAATAATAAAGGTATCCTGGTTTACCAGACCGATCGATGTCCGTAAGTCGTTTATATCCAGATCTTTGGTATCAATTCCATCGAGGGTAATTTTTCCTTTATCCGGATCATAAAAACGGAGGAGGAGTTTTACGATGGTGCTCTTCCCCGCACCTGTTGTTCCCACAAAGGCGATACTTTGTCCCGGATGGACAATTGTATTAAAATCCGTAAAAATGGTTTCCCTGTTTTCATAGGAAAAAGAGATATGGTGAAACTCTATTTCTCCCTGTACATCTTTTACGGCAAGGCGCTTTTTTCCACTTACGGTTTTGCTTTGCCGCCCGAGGAGTGACTGGATTCGTTTTGTCGATGCCATGGAGCGCTGGAACAGGTCGAGGGTATTTCCCAATCCGGTTAAAGGCCAGAGAAGGCGCTGTGTTAAAAATACCATGGCGCTGTACGCTGCAATTTCCAGGTTTCCGGAAAGGGTTCTTAAACCCCCGTAGACGAGCATGAGAGTAAACCCGACCACAATAAACATCCGTATAAGAGGGACAAATCCCGCGCTATATAAAATAGCCTTTTCATTTGCCTTTACATATTCTTTTGATATGAAGCTTACCCGTTTGCTTTCATATGTTTCCGCGACATAGCTTTTTATTGTCGCGATCCCGGTAAGGTTGTTGGAAAGAATTCCGTTCATTAATCCGACTTTTTCCCGGACATCCTGATATTTGGGTTTTAAAAACCCCTGATATTTTATGGAAAAAATAATGAGGAATGGTATGGGAAGCATCGCCATCCACGCAATCTGAGGTGATAACATAAAGAAAGCAGTGGAAATAACGACAATCGTTAAAACAAGCTGGATCATCTCACTGATGCCGCTATTTAAAAAACGTTCAAGCTGATTTATATCATTATTCAGAATAGACATGATACCCCCGGTCTGCCGGTCTTCGAAATATGCGATCTCCAGGGTTTGTATGTGTTCGTATGCTTCTTTTCTTATGTCATGTTGTATTCTTTGGGCCAGGTTTTGCCAGGTGATTTTATATAAATATTCGAACACCGATTCCAGTACCCATATGATAAAGGTGGCGATCCCAAGCACAACGTACTGGGTCGGAGCATCTCCGATCCCGAGGGCCCCGAGAAATGAATCATTTTGCCGGACCGCGATATCTACAGCCGTTCCTATGAGAAAAGGCGGGGCAAGATCAAAGAGTTTGTTCAAAAGTGAACAAAGTGAAGCGATTACGACCTTGGTTTTTGAGGCGAATAAATGGTGTAATAGCGGGTTTTTTATGTTCGTCACAACATCTTTCATGGTAGTTCCTCTTGCATACAATAAGTTTGGGAATTAATGACAAAGGAGTATCTGTTTCCTTTATTTTTTTTTCTGTTTTTTAAAGGAAGGATGTGTTCTGATATATTCTGCGTAATCTTGTAATGTATTGATGTTACGCAACCAGTTAATCTCTTCTATTTTAATATATTTAATCCGGCAGAATTTGTAAACATCACTTATCTTTTTTTTCTCCGAATCAAGGACTTTGTACATCCCCGGAAGCATACTTTTTTTGTAAACAGCGAATAAGGGTTCCGGCTGGGATCTGCTGTTCAGTGGAACAACACCATCATACCCCGGGGAGGAGTTCACCATTTTTTTTACAAATAAAAAATCAATCTCCGGGATATCGCAGGCAATCACAAAGTTAACCTCGCTTTTTGAGGCTTCCATGGCAGAGGCGATTCCCATTAAAGGACCTGAATCCGGAATTTTATCCCGGATCACCGGAGCACCGAGGAAAGCAAATTTTTCTATTGTATTGGCGCTGATAATCACCCGGTGAAAATGAGTGCGTAATTGGAGATAAATATGCTGAATAAGAGGCTTGCCATCTATTTCGAGGAATGCTTTTTCCCTCCCC
>JAFGRV010000646.1 GCA_016934975.1 Spirochaetales bacterium
AATTTGTTTCAATCCCCCGAAAGGTCTAACTTCCTCTTAAACTCGTTTTCTCATATAACTTCTTTCCCAGTAAAAAATTAGCATAAAAAACCGGCAATCGTAAACCATATTTTTACCCTCTGTTTTTTATAATTTCCGCCAATTTATTCTGGTTTCCGCACGATGTTGCTTCCTTAACTATCAATATTATAAGAAGTTACAACACTGCATAGCCCGTATGGTAATAAATTCGTGCAGGCAATTTATCCGGCAGCAGTTTCTGAAAAAAAAGTTGATTTAATAAAAGCATATCTGTCTCATCTGCGATATTCGTTGTTAAATTTTTTCTTCGTCCATATTAAAAAACGCATACAATACTTTTGCATCCGCCCTATTCTCAATTCCTTCCCTATGTCAAAGAACCTCTGGCTTCTTTTCTACCATTATACATCACTCTCAGTTCCAATGCCACCTTAATTTCCTCGACTGACCTTACAATCGATACTGTATTTTCCAAACCCAAAACTCGCACCTTTCCCCGCGTGCACGTATTCACCGGCCCGGAGCACAGGGATGTACGAAGCAAGGGGACCCTGGAATGTAATGTTCCCGGTAACTCCGCCCATTTTCATCTTCCCCTGCTGTTTGTTGGAATAGCGCTCCAAATCGATCCAGCGCAAGGTTTCTTTATGTATCGAAATATCCGGCGCGCAGGAACTGTCTTCTTCATCAATCTCTACCAGGTCACCGTCGCAGAAAAAGTGGTTCAACACCATAAGACGTTCTAAAAGCCGTTTATAAAACAGGGAAAATGAAAAATCCGATGTGAGGTTACCTTTTATTTTCATGCGGAAAGGTGTTAGAAACCGGAGAGTTATTTTCCCCGGGAGTTCGGAATCCGGACTAAGATCAGAAAAAGGGATTGATGTGTCCGGCAGGCGGAGTGCTCCTGTTGCCTGGTTATAAATGCAAAGAGATTCCCCGGAAAGAGGGAGGGTTTCGACTCTCATTAATACAAACTTTCCCCGCTTCCAGCCAAGTCCTGTTTCACCCATTTGTGTAAAGGCGTACATAAAATGTGGAATGTAAGTCCTCATGTTCCCAATTAATACAAGGTCAAAAGAAAAAAGACTGCCTTTGGGAAAACTATGGATTTGTTCGAGAGGGGGAACAATAATATAGGGGCGCTGGGGTGTATAATATTTTTTAAAATGGGGATGGTCTGCTTGTACAGGATTACCCATTATGAGGGAATATGGGCATTGATTTCGGATTAAGCAATCCGGGCAATCTGTCTGTTTTCTGATGCAGACTGTTTTTTTAAGAGCGTGGCCAAATGCACCCCGGAGGGCAAATCCTTTATAATAGGGAAGGTTGATATCTTCCAGTGCTTTGACGTGGATTTTATAGCAAGTAAAGTAAAATGTCTTTAAAAAAGCAATATCTGTCATATTATTTCCTTAAGCATACAATATGTTTTGGAAAACTTAAACAGGATAGTTAAATAAAAAAATATTATTTTATATTTTTCTTGACAGGAAATAGTATTTTCATCAATCTATAAGGAGTAGTATGATAGATGCAACAATAATACGCCCAATCATTATTCGGGGATTACATGATATATACAGCTGGTACAACACGGAAGGAAATTCCTTCTTAAAATCTATTTTTACTATTGTGGGATTCAAAGGAGAACAGTATAAAACCGAAGATCATTTTTTGCCCCCCGATTCTCTTAGAGGCAAAACCCCGCTGCCTGTAAAAAAGCCGGATTCTTCATGTTATGAAATAAAACAAACCATTTTACAGGAAATCCGGGAACAACATAAAAAATTTTCTCATGAATATCTGAATACCCTGCATACCAATCAGCTTTATTACCTCCTTGAAACCTACGGATCGTATATTCCTTCTAAAGAAGATGAATATGTTTCCCTTTTTAATGAATGCAAACTATCCTGTGCCGAAGCCGTTATTCTAAGCAAGAAGGAACCTGACAACGATTGGTTGTTTATTTATTATGATATTTCAGGCATACAAAACTTTATTTATAATATCATCTCAAAAGGTGCATTAAAAAATCTCCGGTCCCGCTCTTTTTTTATTGAACTGTTATCCCACCATACACAACGGAAACTTCTTGAAGCCTTTGCCGTGCACCAGGCCAATAGTATTATGAGCGGCGGAGGGTCGGGGTATATACTTACTCACAAACCAACAGACTACGAACATAAACTTGAAGCGATTGACAGGTCTCTCAATTCGTGGTTATTAAAAGAGTTTAATACACGCCTCCATGTTTCCCTCGTTTCCCTTGAAACAAATCGGGAGGAATTAACCGGGGATACAAGCCGGGTCATAACACAACTCTCAAATAAAGCCTTTGAAGCAAAAAACAGGAAATTTGCATCACTTATAAAGAACATACATGAGAATAAGACGGTTTTCTCTTTCATCTCCCATGATGATCCCCATTCTCACCAGTGCGTGATCTGCGGAAACGACAGCAAGAATACAGACTTTATCACGGAAACCGGATTACAGGATCACCACACCTGCGGATTTTGTCATAACCTTATCCGTCTTGGGAGCAAACTCCCGGATGTACATTATATTTATACAACAGACGAGCCCTGTGAAAACTCTCTCCGGATAGAAGATACCTGGTATCTGTTAAGTGAAATACCATTACAGGATAAACAATGTTCCCTCATCTATCCCAATAATTCCCCTGATTTCTTCGCCCACCTGCCGGACCAGGGAATAGTAAGTATGGAGAAAAGTTATATCACAAAAATCGCCGACCTCAAAGACGTAAAAGATGTCATCCTGAAAGACCAAAGTTCCCGCCAAACAGATAGCGAGTTACTTCCCCTGAAAGAAAATGATATGGCGCAGCTTACCCACTTATCACAGGCAGTGGGAAAAAAAGGCGCCCATTATATCGGGGCACTTCGTATGGACGCGGATAATATGGGAAAACTCATACGCCTGGGGTTTTATAAACACATTACTTTGCAGCGCCTCACCGCTTTTTCCCGTCAGATGAATCTCTTTTTTAAACTTACCATTCCCGAAATATGCAATTCCAAAAAAGTACAGCTTATCTACGCGGGCGGGGACGATCTGTTTATACTGGGCGCCTGGAACCACGTTATGGATATAGCAATATCTGCGGGAAAGCAATTCAGTGACTATACCTGTAATAATATTGATATAGGCATAAGCGCCGGATTAACGATTCATGACGATAAATTCCCGGTAAGTACAATGGCGCGGGTCTCTAAAAAAGCCCTTGATACGGCAAAGCGAAACCTTAGTCCTTGCTGGGAATGCAGGGAAGATTTCCCTGAATGTCCTCTTTTTGAACAGGGGAATTGTCTCCGGAAGGATTCCTTTAGCCCCTTCTATACGGAATGGTATGCCCACCGGAAAAGTTTGATAGCTGAAGAACCGCACACCCCTTATAAGAAAATTCAATCCCGCCTTAAGCTTGCATTAAAGTGGAAAACATATGACCAGGAAACAATAACCGGGAACGGAGATAACCTGGTGCATGAGGTACATGAATACCTGGAAAAACCTTTTAACGATTTGGAAGACAATAAAGGTAATATGCAAACTCCGGCAGTATTTTTCCATAAAATCCTTACCCTCTTAAATACCTGGTATGACGAAGGAGTAATGTATTTACCCAGAATCGCATGGGTGCTGCAAAAAATACGCAAGGATTTATCAAAAACCGGACAGAATGATGATTCCTCTTTTATTCTTTACGATTACTACCTTCACCTTTTTGATCCCAGCCGGTTTGCCACACTCCACATGCCCTTAACCTGGCTCATTTTGTCACAAAAACAAGGAGAGAAATATGAATCAACATAATAAAAAACAACCCCTGGAAGAGGCGCGTTATTATGAATGGAATTTAAAGACAGGGGAATCAATATATAAAAAAATATTTGAAGAGTATACAGATACATCCCAATTAAAAGATTTACTGGACGGGGAGAGACTTGTTGTGTTTGCCTATGCCTTGGGCAGGGTCGCTTCCCAGGCAGGACTTAAAATAACCCAAATACGACGCTTCTATGAATCAATACTTATTATTAAAGCAAAACTTACCATAAAAAAATCATCTTTTAAAAAAGGTGAAGATTTTAAAACAATGATACCGGATATTCTTAATTTAAAACCATTACTCGCCTATACCCAGGCACGACATACGCGTCAATTGGAACCTTTTTTTATCATTGTTAATCCATTACTGGACACCATCCGGGATTCCGTTGATTTTGATAAATTTATACAATTCATAGAAGCTGTTGTTGCGTATCATAAGTATTGCGGCGGCAGGGACTAATAGAACAGAAATAAACAGGAGGAGCCATATGGCAAATAATAGATACAGACAATTCATCGGGAAAGTCCTTTTTAAAGGAGTCCTTGTATTAAAAACAGGGCTTCACATCGGGGGAAATGCCGACTCCATGCAGATAGGGGGGGTGGATTTACCGGTTATTAAAGATTCTTCAAATAACCTCCCTTATATTCCCGGTAGTTCCTTAAAAGGGAAATTGCGAAGTATATTGGAGAAATTCGGTAAGCGGAAAATAGATGGCAGAGAAGAAACACTCTCTCATAACAGGAATATAGGGACAAGATGGAACCCTCTGTTTATCCATTGTTGTGAGGATACCAGTTATGCAATGGCCTGTGAGGTATGCAGGATTTTCGGGTCAAGCGGAGATGACAGGGCATTTAGAGATAAAAAGGAAAAAGCGGAGAATATGCCTTCTTTGCTTTTTGTCAGGGATTGCCTGTTAGTTGAGGATTCCCTCGAAGCTGATTCCCTGTTTACGGAAGTAAAGACTGAAACAGGGGTAGATCGTGCAACCATGGCGGCAAACCCGCGGAGGGTGGAGCGGGTATTACCACATACACGATTCTGTTTTGAAATGGTATATAATGTGGATGCTTTTTATGTTACAAAAGAGAAGCAGCTTGCATTTAATAAAGAAACATTAAAAAAAGACCTGGATAATATCCTTACCTGTATGGAACTCCTTGAAAGTGAGGGTCTCGGAGGGTATACATCCCGGGGTTACGGCAAGGTATCCTTTTTATTTGAGGAATTTACCGCCCGGACACTAAAGTTTTACCAGGGAGAAAAAAAGAGTATAGCAGGTAAAACAATAGAAAATGGGGAAAACCCGTTCACCATAGAAGAGGCACGTGGACACATAGAAACGATAACCACCTTTTTAAAAACATGAGGAATACTATGTATCTGGTGACGATGCATTTACATAATGGCATTTCCTTTACCGGGGAAAACAATAATGAACACTCTTTTGGAATTATCCATTCGGATACCCTCTTTAGCGCGCTCATTAACCAACTCGCTTTATTTAATAAAGGAGATTTTACAAACTTTAACT
Source organism: Spirochaetales bacterium (assembly GCA_016934975.1). GTDB lineage: Bacteria > Spirochaetota > Spirochaetia > SZUA-6 > JAFGRV01 > JAFGRV01. The sequence continues at coordinate 5,424 of JAFGRV010000646.1, forward strand.
TTCAAAACCCTCCCTTCCGGATATCATCGGCTTTCCCATTCTTAAACAACACCTGGTATCTGCCCAAACCCATGGGAATTGGTCCCCTCTATATGACAAAGTTAAAAGATTATTCCTTTCTTCCCCTATCATTAATTGTATCCCTGGCAAAAGGTGAAAGTAAAATCACCTCCGGAAATCAGGAACTTGAGAATTCTCAAAATCTTTTCTACTCTTTCAGGACCCCCAGGGTGTCAATAGACAGAATAACAGCTGCCGCGAATCCATATTGGCCCGAAACATGGTATTGCAGGGAAGGAGGCGGTTTATACTTTCTCCTGGATATCACGGATAATACCTTTTTACCCACTTTCATGACATGTATGCATCTTTTAGGTGAAAGCGGCCTTGGAAGTGACCGGAGTGTGGGGCGCGGTATATTTTCTCCGGAAATAATTGAACTGGATAAAACTTCCGAATGGAACAGCCTTTTTACTCCTGCAAACAATAATAATTCACTTTACTACTCCCTTTCACTCTGCTGGCCAAAGGACCACCAGGAAGCCGGTACAGCGGAATACTACAAAATCCTGACCCGGAAAGGCTGGATTTTTTCCACCTCCACCTACAAGCAAATGAAACGGAGGGAATGCAAAATGTTCGCCGAAGGGTCTCTCTTTTCTTCCCCAATCACCGGGGGTGTCGCAGACCTTACACCGGAGCATTTTACCAGCCATTCTGTTTACCGGTATGGGTTAGGGATGATGGTTGCTTTTAAGCAGGGTGATTTATTAGATGAGTGATAAAAAAAATGATTTTTCTGCAATTAAAG
>JAFGRV010000647.1 GCA_016934975.1 Spirochaetales bacterium
GAGACCTAACAGTATGCCGAAAATACATCCGAGTATACCGATAAGTACTCCTTCAAAAATAAATATGTTTTTTATTGATCCGGGTGATGCGCCCAAGGCTTTAAGCAAGGCGATCTCTTCCCTCCGTTCATAGACTGATCGTTTGAGAGAGTGAAAAATGTTGAATCCCACAACAATAAAAATAAGCCCCACCAGTACCATCATAAGTATCTTTTCCATGAGCAAAGCACCAAAAAAATTCCTGTTAAATTCACGCCAGGATGTAATTGTATACCCCTTTTTAAGGATATTTTTAATTTTATGCAAGACCGCCCCATCGGAAAATCTATTTTTAATTTTCACACCATAGACAAGAGGGGGTGTAATCTCATCTTTATAAAATTCTTTTGCTGTTTCCAGAGAAACAAAAACCCAGGTTTTATCAATATCATAATACCAGGTCTGAAATATTCCTGTTACTCTTTTTTTCGATGACCAATTACCGCCGAATGTGGTCACTGAAACAAAATCCCCTTTGCGCAATCCCGTGTGGAGAGAGAGTTGATTTCCAATGAGTATCGAATCTTCATCGTTGAGAGTATATTCATCAGGCATTTCATAATACTCAAGATCAAAACTGTTTTTAAATGAAGGATCGGAAGCAAGAATGTTCTTCGGAATACCGCGCACAATACATGCGGTTTTGCCTTCGATCAAAGCCTGACTTTCTATAAAAGGAACAATCGCCGTCACATCACCGATAGCCCTGATCGCCTCCAGAGACTCCTCATCAATTTCCGGTCCGTTACTTATTTGAATATGATATGACCCGATATTTAAAATAGGTTCTATAAAACTCAGCTGAAATCCATTCATCACCCCGATAACGGAGGTAAGGGTCATGACTCCCACTGCAATTCCCGTAATCGATAGAATTGACGAGGCAGTTTTCTTGCTTCTCCGGGTTTCCTTAAAATACCTGAATCCGACAAATAAAATAAAAGGAATGTTCATTCTTCATGTACCAGGGAATTTACTCGTATAACCTCCCCATTTTCTAAAAATTCTTCTTTCACTTTTGTCTCATCTTCATAATACACCCTCACAAGAAGCTCACCATATCTGAAGAGTTCTTCATAATAGGAATTATCACTTGTGTATATGGTTCTTTTTTCCAATACACCACGTTGTGAATACTCTTCCCTGTTTAATTCCCCTTCCGGATTATAATAAAACGCCCATTCCTCAAGTCCCCTGTCACTGATTCTATTCATTTTAGACTTCCTTCCCTCATTATTATAGAAATATGAATCTTCTATAATTTTTACATTATTTTTTGTGACAATCTCTTTTTGCAATCGTCCTTCTTCATTGTAACGATCTTCTGTCTCCAGCCCTCCCACAAGATCTTTTTCCAATGAAGAGAGTAACGATCCTTCTTCGTTATAGGTAAAAAATGTTTTTTTTATAAGGGCCTCATCCTTCCAAACTTCACTATTCGAAAGCTTATCTTTTTTATTATACCGTGAAATAGTCATTCCCTCGTTTGTGGAAAAGACTTCTTCTATCAATCTTCCCTGTCCATAGACAAATGAAGAGGTTTGAAAACGCCCGTCCGTCCATAACCGCTTCACCTTGCGAATCATTCCCTGCTGATTGAAATCATAATTCTCGCTATAAATAAGAACTTGTTCGTTATTATACGCTTTTGCCTGGAATAATTGCTGATTCTCTCCATATGTATATATGATTTTATTAAAGGCCTGTTTTTCCGAATAAAGTTGCTCTTCTACAAGACGGCCCCTTCTATCATAATAACGGAGGTTGGTAAGAGTTTCTTTATCAAATTCCCGTTCTTCCCTTTTATTCTTATTATTATAAAAAGATAATTCCCAGCGTTTTACGAGTTCATTTTTAGAATAAAGTTTCCTCTCCTCCGGCTCAGTCGTGTCTTCCACACTTAAGACATACTCGAAGGAAGAGATCTCTTCAAGAGTAATTTGCTTTAGTTTCATACCGATATCATTCGATTTATAATACCGGATATCCGGATACAGAGGATATATGAGAAAAAATAAAAACAGTATGGAAAAAGTTGCCTGTTTTATCAGCTTATTCTCCAACCTTTAGGTACTTCCTATGAGAGATTCCAGATACATGTCCCTGTCAAATGGAACAAGATCATCCGGTTTTTCGCCTGTCCCCATAAAAGAAAAGGGGATTTTAAGTCCGTCACACATTGAAATGACAATACCACCTTTGGCTGTGGAATCATATTTTGCCATAATAATAGAATCAATCCCGATTGCCTGATGGAAAATTTCGGCCTGACTATAGGCGTTCTGACCTGTTGTCGAATCAATCACCAGGACTTTTTTATATTCTCCGCCGTTGAGATCTCTTTGAATTATTTTATTCACTTTTTCAAGCTCTTTTACGAGGTTTGTCTTTGTATGCATTCTCCCGGCAGTGTCTGCGAGGACCAGATCGATCGATTTTGCTTTTGCACTCGCCAAAGAATCAAAAATCACAGCCCCGGGATCCGAACCGGTCTCCTGGCTGATTACTTTCAGATTAAGCCGCTCTCCGTGGAGATGTAATTGCTCAATCGCCGCAGCCCTGAAAGTATCTGCCGCGCTTAAGATTATTTTCTCTATACCATGATGCTTTCTATAATAATGAGCGAGTTTGGCGATGGTTGTTGTCTTGCCGACGCCATTGACACCGAGAATAAGATAGAAATTGAGCCTTCCTGTGACAGGAACGAGTGTATTTGTGAGAAGATAGCCCGAAAGTATCCCTTTTAATGCGGCTGTATAATCTTCACGGGTTTTTATCTTCACCTTTTTTTTCTTTTCTTTCAATTCATCAATAATCTTCATGGCAACCCGGGGTCCTATATCACCCTGTATGAGGATTTCTTCCAACTCATCATACAACTCTTCTTCAGCTTTTCCCAGTCCAAAGAGATTTTTTAATTTTTCCGAAATAGTCCGTTTTTTTAACATTCAATGACACCTATCCGATGGGTCTGTCCGAATCATCGCGATATTTAAATAAATAATAACCCACGTTGATTAAAAGTCTCCCGCAAATTGCAAGAGTGATATTTTGTGCTATATAAAAATATATGCTTTTTAAAGCATATTCATCATGAAGAGCCCCGGTATAGGTAGTCGCTATCCGGGAATAATCCTTTGAATAGCTCCCCAGGATTATCGGAAAAGGAACCGAAAGTAAAAAAAGTCCGAAAGCAGTATAAAAATTGTCCCGGCTCTTCTTTTGTTTCTCATCCGGGCTTATAAGGCTCTGCTGTAATTCTGCCTTCACCTCATCTTTTGTCTTATGTCCTACATGAAGGAAAAAATCATCATAATCATCCTTTTTTATGATAATTCGTTTGAGTTGATATGATTTTTCCACATCCACTGGTGTCGTCCCCGTATAGACGGAATTCATATATAAACGGGCTCCCGTTGGGACCGATGAAATCCTTGCAATACCAAGTTCAATCTTGTCCATGGTAATATCGAATTCCTTCTCCTCATAGGGGAGAAGCATAGCCGACAATTGTTGTTCAAAGTAATCCGGATGAGTTATTCTGATGGTATTGAGTCCGGGTTTTAAATAATCGGCCAGGGTTGTCCCTATTCCGGCAAACTGGTCATTAATAAAGACAAAGGCATCATCAGGAATAAGAGTCACCCGGATTGATGACCAATCACGCCCCAGGATGATCTTTATAAGCTTTTTTTTTATTTCCGGAATGAGTTTGTAGATATTCTCCGGAAGGACAGTCTCTTTAAAATAGAATACATTTTGTTTTAAAATTCCGTCAAATCCACTCACCTCAAAATAAATATACCCATGAATTTCTTCCAATTTTCCATAAATTAAAAAGTCGATGTTTTTATTCCGTTGATACTGCAAAGGTGAAAACGCAGGGGGATCAAGAAGTAATCCGCCGGCCTCTTTTTTAATCTCAATGGGAAGTTCATCCGGTACATTGATGCGGCCGGGATCTAATGCTTTTAATTCAATAATTTTCTTTAATATGGCTTCGTCTTTTTTTTCAAGATCCTTTTTTTGTTTATTCATCTGGGCTTTGGTTATTTTCTCGAAAACGAGTTTATCAATCTCTGCTTTATAGGTTTCCCTCGTTTTATTCTGTTTCAAAATTTCTTCCCGGATAAGAGATTTCCGGTATTCTTTTTTTTGTTCTTCATTGAACGTATGTATTTTTAATAACTCCAACTCTTCTATGAGAAGCAAAGGCACACTATGTAATAAATATTCATTCTCTACCGCCAGATCCTTACCTGTAAAAGAAGAGAAACCGACACTATATAAAGTTTTTAGCGGAATAGACAGTTCATAATATGCAGATATCTCTTCCGGAAAAAGAGGGAGAGAGAGAGCAAAAAAAATAATACATAAAACCAGAGCATATTTCATTTGAATTTATACGTACCATTTATACCATTACGCAGGACAGGCCCGCAACCCAAATAATTAATTTTTGACAAGGTTGCCGCTATGAAAATTCTTGATTTCTTGTGAACCTGCGTTTCGCTATTATTCCACATTTTTTGTTCAAAAAAAGTGGC
>JAFGRV010000648.1 GCA_016934975.1 Spirochaetales bacterium
AAATACCTGAGATCATAGAAAAATGGAAAACAGAAAGTGAACACGATAAGTGGCTGGAAGTAAGACGTGTATGGGAAAGATTTTTTGATACATAATTATCTCCTGATAGTGCTGTGTCTGAAGAAAATAACAAACTTATCGGACAACTTGTTTCGTTTTTATAATTTTTTCCGTTTCCTCCCGGGCCATCTGAAATATAGTATTAATCTGTTCCTGTAGTGGCAGCTGCTTTACTTCATTATAGTTTGCCTCTTTCCATTCCCATACTTCAAGCATCGCTTTGGATTCTTTACTCTTCATACATCACCTCCAGAGGGGTTACCATTCTAAAAACATGATGATAATTTTCTTCTTTATTTATAAGTAAAATCTTTTTTTCTTTTTTAATAATTGAATATAAATCAGCCTTTTTTTTTGTACCAGTTGTTCTACTGATTTCCAAATTTGTAATTTCTGAAATATATAAATCGTATTTACTTTCCTGAACAAAATTAATGAAAAAGTCAATCGTTATTTTTTGTAAGTAATGAAATGCTCTTCCAATTTAAAAACCCACGTATTGCTGTCAACCCCATTCTACCTTAATTCTATTTAAATAGTAGATACCACATGGATATTTATATGGAACTCATTGAATGGTCTCTTTCCAGTATTCAAATCTTTGTTTTCCAAGTTACCGGTTCACAATTACTGTCTGTAAAAGCCGGTGATTCGAAATAATTTTATTTGATTTTTTATAATACTTATTGTATATTCAGAAAGAAAAGGTGAGATAGAATACTCGTAAACACTTGGTAGTAAGGAACAAAGAAAATCATATGAGAAGATGGTCTTTGATGATAGATAAAGTTTTTATATTCTTGTTTTTGTTCATCCTGGCTACAGGGCTGGTTAGTTGTAATTTTCTACCTATGGATCAGCTTGAATGGGAGCGAATAAAACCTGGATACCCGAGAGGAATTATTCTGTCCGATACCGAGATTCAGATTAACCTGGACGTTACTGCACAGTTGACTGCAAAGGTGATATCTGATTCACCGGAATATCGGGAGGTCCTTTGGAGTTCTTCTGATCCCGGAATAGCTATTGTGGATGCAGACGGATTGGTGCAGCCTATTACTCCCGGGACAACTTTGATAACCGGTACAACCAGATATGGCAGGTACACTGATACGTGTTTTGTTCTCGTCAAGCCAATTGGAACGGTGACTGGCTTGACTCTTGATCCGGCGGAACTGACACTCGATCTTTGTGGTATTTCCCATCCAAGCTTTGCGAATTTGACCGCATTTTTTTCACCTTCGAATGCCACAGATAAATCGGTATTCTGGGATTCGGAAAACAGATCGGTCGCTGCTGTTTCATCGGCAGGCCTTGTTACCAGTCTTGCTGCCGGAACAACAAGGATTAAGGCTACCTCAAGAGCCGATTCAAGTTTTTTCGCATATTGTACAGTGACCGTTATCATGTCTCCTTCTCCCTATAAACGACGATATACCCTGAATGTCGGGCAGGTGGTTACTGCAGAGTATAGCCGGGCAATTGATCGTATCGTGATTATCAGCAGTCTTGATAATGAGCTTTCACTGATCGATCCTGAAAATGGGAACTCGGCAGCAACGAGTCTGCCTTATGCGCCGTTGAGCATAGGTTTGGCGCCTGACGGACTTGCGGCGGCCGTCGGCTATACCAACTTCGTAGGGACCGTGGATCTCGGCACCGGGATTCCGGTGGTAACCCATACATGGCCAATTACACCTTATACCGGTTACGGAATTAATCGGGGGAATATTACCAGCATCATGCTCGATCCGATTGGGTACATTTATGGCATAGACGGAGCAGATCAATGGATTGATTTACGTCAGATTGATTCCAACACAGGGACTGAGGTTTTGAAAGGTGTCTCTTTGCTCTATGCCGGCAGCAAAGGAAGAATGCATAAAGATGGAACATCGATATATTATACTGATTCTAGTTGGATATGTAATATCAACATTTCCGATCCCGGGGCAACAGTTTTTCCCTATTACTATAATTGGGAATATGGTTCCGGTTTATTCTGGTTTTTTGATACAGGGAAAGCCATTATCAACTCAAGAGGGAATGTTTGCTCAATCACCCAGGTAAAGGCCACTGATTTTGGAGATTTGGGTACTGTCGTAATCCCTTTTGGGGGTAACGGATTACATTGGGCTGATCACAATAGTATGGCCGTTCATGATTCTGTTACCGGATTGATCGCTGCAATTCCGTTTTCGTGGGATGATGAATATGATGCCGACCATTTTATATATTTGATAAATGCTGCGACTTACGGAATGGAAGGTTCGTTTCTACTTCCGGATTTTCTGGTGGATTCAATCAGATATCCGGGTCATGGCAGGTTCTGCTTCTGGAACAATGCCGGAACCGAACTATATGTCCTTATACAATCCACCGGGGCTCCAAACCCCAACCTCTGGGAGTTGGTGGTTTATTAGTATGAGTGGAGCAAATCTGTAATGAAATTATATCGAATGGCAGCGAAATCTATGGAAAGATAAAAAGGTTGATAATATTTTTCACGCTGCTCACATATTTTCGTAAAAAAAGACATATAAACAGGAAACCAGGCTGATTGGAAAAACGAGAGCTCGCGACAATTGTATTAGGTTATATACAATACAAATCAAATACAGAAGATAATTCTCTGTACAATTCTCTATGATCGGCGGCCTAAAAAAACTTATTGACAAATATCTTACAATAAAATATAATCAAACCTGACATTTTGAACCCATATTCTCAGAATATGAAGCCATAATCTCAGATTATGAAGCCATAAAAAGGAAAGGGACAAAAAAATGAAAAAATTAATATGTTCAGTATCTTTATTAATACTCGTGCTTTTACTCACCGGATGTTCGGGGGGTTTTTTTTATGAGACCGGAACATCATCTATAATCCCCGAGAATAAAGCTGATTCCGACACGGAAACAACGATTTCCTGGGATACATGGTCAATGTTCAGACATGATGCAGCCCATTCGGGATATTGTAATGCACGCGCGCCGATCACCCCGACACTTTTCTGGAAAGTAAATGTGGGAGTGCCTCTTTATTCTTCTCCTGCAATTGTCAATAAAATGGTTTTTACAGGGGCCAAAGATGTTCTTCTTGCATTCGATGAACGAAACGGCAGAACTCTATGGAAAGCACCTATGGTTGGTGAGATATATTCTTCCCCGGCAGCAGATCCTTTGGCAGGAAAAAGCGGACTTGTTTATTGTGCTTCCTATGGTTCACGATCAAGTACTCTTTCCGCATTTGATATGCAAACCGGCAGGCGGGTATGGTGGCAGTGGATGAGTACAAAATCATCACCAATTTTTGTATACAATATCATAATCGGGACTGAAGATGATGCTTTGCTTCCCATTATACCAAGAAGCACCCTTTTTATCGGATCATTCAATCGTCTTTATGCCCTGAATGCTGATACGGGAGCAACACTCTGGACTTTTCTTGCGTATGGTCTTATCGATTCGACACCCGCGGTAGATGAACGAAGAGTTTATTTCGGGACAAATGACAATATTATTTATGCTGTAGACAGGTACTCCGGGAAGGGAATCTGGAAATTCGAAGCAAAGGGTCCGGTCGTTTCTTCACCTTCCGTTGGCGAAAAGCTGCTTATTGCCGCTTCTCTGGATGGAGTTATCTATTGCTTAGATAAACAAACAGGGGAACTCATCTGGGCCATAAAAACCGAAGGACCAATACAATCGTCACCGGCGTATTATAAAGGTTCCATTTATATCGGATCCGGGATGGAACTTTTAAAACTAAATGAAGAGGGAAAAATCATCTGGTCTGCACGGACATTAGGTGAGACCATTTCTTCCCCGGCAGTATCCTCGGGCAAGGTATATATAGGCTCAAGCAAAACAAAATCGAGCTCTATTTTCTGTTTTGATGAACGGTCCGGCAAACCTCTCTGGTCACGATGGATGGAAGTCGAGTCTTCTCCTTCGGCTGCATATTGGAGTCTTGTTGTTGCCAGTCTGGATGGAAATATCTATTGTTTTAATGATCTTGAATAAAACGGGAAATTTTTAAAGAATCCATGGAAGAAACCGACCGTGGAATTGCCGTCCAATTGATATTTTGATTTGCAGTTGACTGCTTATTGTTGATCAAGGAATGGAATTATTTCAATTGTGGTCTTATCAAAAGATTATACAATAAAAAGCAAATTAAGAAAATTCAGGATGTTTGTCTTCCTTATGAATGATTAGTTTCTTTTTATTTTATCCTTGACATATAACAGATGTACTGCTATAATATTGAAAAAATAAAAGGAAATTTTAATAAATGAAAAAAAAGAATTGTATAACTCCGCTGACACTGTCAGAGATAGATAAAACCACAACAGGGAATACAGCCTATGCAAAATTAATCCGTGAGGAAATTTTACAGATTAAAAAAATAGGTTTGTCCAATCTTTCGGTTGATTATGTCCGGGCTTTAGAAAAACGTCTTACCAACGGTCAGATCGGCTATTTACTTGCACATGATAATGATGAATTTTATTATACTGATATGTGTAAAAATCTTAAGCTTGATAAAAGTAGAGATTTTGATCCCCACGAATTAATTTTTTCTTTGTCCTATCCTGTCGGCAATTTAATTGGTAATAATTTTAATGCAATGACAGTGAAGGGTCTGGAAGGCGGCAGAATATTTGAAAGCTCCGGTACGACAAATCCAAAGGGACGAAAAAAGATTTACTATGATGCTGTATCATGTCTTTTTATCAGGGAAATTCATGTCTTTTGCTGGCAAAGTATAACCGGTGTAAAACTGTCAAAAAAGGATCATCACCTTTTTCTTGCACCACCGGAAGCTGTTTACGGGATGCCGTTTGCTGCTTTTGTTGCCGATTATCTGGAAGCAAACGAATCACATGTTCATTTTGGTGCTCAATTCATATCCCCCCCGAAAATTTATCTTGATAAGGATTATAATGTTTTAGCAGCTCAATTAAATTTTCAAAATAATGTAATACCTGATAAATCCGCAGTAATAAAATTTAATATATCATCTAAATTATCCGGTGGGAAACACTCTGTTTCCGGTTTACTTCCTACTATTGTCGGTATGGTTTCAAATACCCTGAATTTTAAAGGTATAAAATCTTTTTTTGCCACGGTTAAACCCCATTATTATATATACGGAGGTGGATTAAAAAAACGTGGTATACCACCCGAGGTACAGCAAAAAGGAATTGACGCAGTTTCGGTATTCTTAAAAGAAATATCAAATATAACATCTTTTAATCATGAATTCCTTATTAAGCTTTATAAAAGTTCCGATGAAAAAGATCAACAAAAATTAGATGATATTCTATTTATTAATGCAAATCGTATTCTTGAATCTAATGGGGGTAAACCAATTAATGTCTATGCAGCAGCAGATATGACACCGGCAATGTATTCTATTGGTAGTCTTTCGGAATTATATGGTGAAGATTATTATAAAGCCGGGTCTGATAATCATATCCATAAAGATATTTATTTTTATCCGCCTGGTGTGATTGTCGAATTATTTGATCCCTCTACAGGAGAATTAATTCCCAGGGAGAGAGTGAATACACCGGGGATCATGACTATATGGAATCCATATAATCTTTCTCACCTCCAGGCTCCCCAGACAGAAGATATCATGCAATGGGTGGATATTCCCTCCACCTCACCAATAAATCCTCCGTATCTTCAGAATAAAGGTTTACAATTTGTAAGTAGAGTAAGAAATGCCAAAGGGCAGGGAGTTTGTTAATAAGGTGGAAGAACTATGGATATATTAAAAGGAACGAATAATCAGAATCTTCAGTTATATACAGAACCAGAGCAATTAATTTATGCATTTCATGTTTTATCAGAGCAATGGAATGATTCGTATGCCGATATATATTCGCGCGCGCTTCATCATTCAGGCATCTATTATACCGATGATGCAGAAAATGAAGCATTGAATTTAGGAAGATGTCTAAACAAGGAATATCTTTTACCTTTTATTATTGGTGAAAACGCATTTTCTTCCTTTGATTCTTTGCAAGAGGCTATATCAAATTATAAAAAGGAGTTTTCTCAACCGGGAATTTTCGTGCTTGGCTCCGGGAATACTGCCTTGCCATTAATACTGAATATCATTATTGGAATTATCCTTGGTCATCACATATATTTCCGGTCATCATCGGGAAACAGAGAAGCTCTTCAAGTTTGGTTGTCCAGCCTTAATGATAAAGCATTTAAAAATGATGATCAATTATGTAACCTGCACAATAAAATTAAAAACGCTATAACAGAGATTTCATTACCTTATGATGATCCGGCGTATGAAAAGACTATTGGACAATTACCAGTACAAAAAGCTTATTTGTGGGGTGGTGGAGAGGCTATTAAAAATACGGTAAGGATATTACCTGAAATAACAACATCTTATCTTTTAGGCCCTAGAACAGGGGTTTTAGTACTTGATTGTGATTGGTGGGAAGAGCAATCACCTTTTGATAAAAAAAATATATCCGCTGCAATATATGAAAATATTATAGCCTTTGACTCTGCTCTCTGTTCTTCTCCAACCAGGGGACTCATTATTGGATCTGCTGATAATGCAGAAAAAATGGTAGCTGAAATTATAAGTAATATAATCCCGGCTGAAGATGAAAAATCCAGATTTTCCCGAACAAATGTTCAAAGCTCAAATAATTATCGTATTACTATGACTGGTTGGAGAAAATTTGGATATAGTATATTATCTCCCCACAATAGCCATGTAAAATTCTCTCTTGGTACTATTGAATCTTTTAATAAAAAGAACCGGTTCTGTGTTTCACATCATGATTATCACTCATCAAATGGATCATTGGAACTTATTTCTTTTCCTGTGGAAAAATTAAAGGATGTGGCAAAAATGATAACATATCTTCAGCAGGAACAACATTATGAAGGACTATGGAGTGTCGGTCATATCATTACTGCTGCCCGGCCTTTACTTATAAAAAAAATAATACAGGAAATTAAAGATATTCAAAATACTGATCAAGCGATTAAGGATAGTAAGTATATTTTAAACGCAGATGATCTTAGGATCGTCGATATACGGGAAAATATAGGAAGAAAACCCGGTTCTACTTTTGATGGTATTTCTTTGGGTCCTTCTATGCTTCTCTAAATTATCCTATTTGTATCTTAAATAAACGCTAAAGCGATAAAAATTCCCGCTCATTATAAAGATATATAATGTTTTATAAAAATGTGACACTTTTGTGACAACTAAATGATTCATCCTGATTATATTGTAAGTAATATAAAGGAGGATGAATATGAAAAGTAAGTTATTTATAATAAGTGTCATTTTTATTATTGCGGCTTTCCCGGGCTTTGCCGCGGGAGAGGGTGAGATGTCGGCAAACGGGGAAATGGCTGCACACAGGAATTTCTGGTTAAAAAGTGTTCCTCTGTCCGACCCGTCACTTGAGGTAGCAACCTTTGCCGGCGGTTGTTTCTGGTGCGTTGAATCGGATTTTGAAAAGGTCAATGGGGTTGTTGATGCAGTTTCCGGATATACCGGGGGAATGGAAAAAAATCCCACCTATGATGCAGTATCCTATGGCAGAACGACCCACATGGAAGCAGTTCAAGTGTATTATAAACCGGAAGTGGTAAGTTATTCAGATCTTTTGGCTTCCTTTTGGAAGCAAATCGATCCTACCGATCCAAAGGGACAGTATGTTGATAAAGGGGACCAATACAGGACTGCTATTTTTTACCATAATGAGGAACAGAAAAAACTCGCCGAAAAATCTCTGAAAATCATTGAAGCCATGAAGATATTTACAGCACCCATAGTAACGGAAATAAGGAAATTTGATGTTTTCTATAATGCGGAAGAGTATCACCAGGATTTCTATAAGAAAAGTCCCGACAGGTATCACAGTTACCGCGATGGGTCGGGGAGGAGTCAATTCTACAACCGTGTCTGGAAAAATGTAGATTTACACTTCGATAATGGAATGAAGGAGGATATGATGAAGACATATCAGAAAAAAAGTGATGAGGAATTAAAAAAGGTATTAACACCTCTCCAATACAAAGTAACCCAGTTAAGCGGGACAGAGTATGCTTTTGACAATGAATTTTGGGACAATAAAAAACCGGGTATTTATGTTGATATTGTTTCAGGTGAACCCTTGTTCAGTTCAAGGGATAAATTTGCCTCGGGTACCGGCTGGCCAAGTTTTATACGACCCCTTGTACCGGAAAACATCGTGGAAGTAGAAGACCGGAGTTTGGGTGCGGTAAGAACTGAAGTCCGCAGCACCCACGGCGACAGCCACCTGGGACATTTGTTCCCCGACGGTCCCGCCCCCACGGGACTGCGGTATTGCATAAATTCCGCATCCCTGCGGTTTATTCCCAAAGAAGATCTTGAAAAAGAAGGGTACGGAGAATTTTTGAATCAGCTTTAAGGTGAGTGGTTGGTAAAATAATATTTCTTCGAAATAATAAAACAAAACAGGCCGGTTCCGGCCTGTTTTGTTTTATAACCTGGATAATACCTTGAAATGTAAAAAAATTACCGGAATGCTACATGGCTTGTCTCATTTTATAACCTACATTTCTTAGATTAAACATTGAATTTCTTTAAAAATTACTTGAATATATGGATTTTTTAATATATTTGTTTTAGATTATATGAACTCTATACTAAATATTTAATATTTATTTAAGGAGGAAGATCATGCCAAAAGTAAGTGAGATAATATTAAGAGAGATCGAGGAAGATCCTTCAATAAAATCCGTCGGAATTGTCGTTACTGAGAAAAAATCCGGTATTTTAAAAAAGCAGCAACAATTGCATTTAAGCGGTACTGTAAAAAGTAAATTGGAAAAAAATATAATCATGAAGATTATAAAAAAACATACTACGGATGAATCAAATATAATCGACGAACTTGAAATAGAATAGAAGATACTCTCATAATCAGGAATAGCTCACCCCACCCGGGATGAGTTATTCCATCCGGAATAATTAAGTTTGCATCAATCTACATAAGGTACGGGAAAATTCCTGTAATAATTTTTCTCCGGTAGATGTTTTTACAGGTTCTATTGACAATAATTATTTGTCATAATATACACAAAAGCATCAATTTCTGCAGGTGTAAGAACTGTTCCATATTCCCGGGTTATATAGTCCAGGCAGTCAACATACTCATATTTTTCAGGATCACAGCACCTGCTTATTGTCCACTTATCAGGATAGGTGAATGCCCGCAACGCCGTATGTCTTCTGGCAATTCTGTAGGGATCGGTCCCGCAGACATCGGTATATGAAGGATCTGTGTAAATTGACATGGGAGTAAGCATTTCGTTTGTAGGTGTTTTACGTAAGGTGGCTGTATATATATCATCACCGTGAGGCATCACCAATTGGACGCACTGCCATACGGCAGAGGAATGACCTGACAAGAACCATGTCCCGTTGGTAGTTATTGTTCCGGGAATATTAACACTTCTGAGCAGGCCAACCATGATTCTTGTCATACTCTGGCAGCCGAGGCGCGCAACTTTACACCCACGGTCCGAATATGTTGTAACTGCTTCATAAAGCGAATAAACAGTAGTGGGATCGCCATATGATTCACTCCCATGTAAAAAACTGATTTTATCATCTGTCGATCGAAGATCATCGTAAACATTATGAAATGTTTCAAGAATCGTCGTTCCAATTAAGGAATTTTCCACCATATATCCATACACATCAGTTGGTGAATAGTCTACAACTGAATAAAAAGCCCCGCTTATTGTACGAAATAATTCTGCATTCGCAAATAAACCAACTAAATCGCCGGGATTGTAAGCTCCCAGTTTCCAGGGCACCAGATTGTTTCTATCAACCCATATGGCATGAGCAGCTTTTGCGCCTAAAATTGCCCAATGTTCATCCTGGGTAAGATATATGGTTGATGGTCCCTCCGGCGGAATTGCGTTTTGTAATGCAACCGGTTCATCGATAGTAATCGAACCATTGAGTTCTAATTGTGAGATAAACGCAAGAAAATTATTGAGTGTCTGCGTATTAAAAATGTTTACCGTATGGTCTTTTACTGCCGGATTTTCATCAAAATAATCGACATATGTATCAATATTGTAACCGATAACACTGAATTCATAGACCGGTTCATCGGGGTCATTACTTTCGATGGTAATCAATGACTTTCTTTCAGTGTAGAGGGTAGAATCCGGTACAAATTGAACTATAAAAGTTGTGGAATCCCCGCTATTTATTATTGTCGCGGGCTGCTGAGTGATGGCGATACAATTGTGAGATGTTCCTTCATCGGAAATACGAACCGGCGGATATGTTGATAATTGTAATGTTTCATTCCCCGTGTTGTGGATAGTGAACACCATGGTTTCCGGTTCGCCGCCATATAATACATACCCCGGATCAGTTCCGGAAGTGATTTCCTGGGAATCCGGTTTTATAATTGATATTTCCGGGATTAATGGTTCGGGACATTTTAATTCCGGGAGGAGTCCGACATAAAATTGGGCGATTAAGAGAGCATCAACAATATCGAATTCCCCTGAACAATTTACATCGGCGGCATCTTCATAAAAATCCGGAACTCTTAATCCCACATATACCTGGGCGATTAATAATGCATCGACGATATCGACATTTCTATCAGCATTGACATCGCCTAAATCAAGAGAGAGAATAGGTATTGACATTAATGTAAATAGTAACATCATACAAAGGGTTATACATTTTTTCATTTTTGGCTCCGTAACAGCAGATTTTGATTAAAATTGAGGCTGTCACACAATTTTATAGTAGTAAAGCTGAACCTTCTCATTATAATATTATCATAATAAGAAGGTGCTGTCGTCCGCGTGGATCCGGATGGACGAAAATATTATCTTTGTGGTAATCCCGGAAACGAAATACATTATCTGCGCACGCCTTTAGGCTTTGTGCGCACGCCCTTCGGGCTTAGCGCTTGGAGTTTTTTTTCAAAAACTCCACTTAACAAAATACTGTTATCAAACC
The DNA here is from genome assembly GCA_016934975.1 of Spirochaetales bacterium. Classification (GTDB taxonomy): domain Bacteria; phylum Spirochaetota; class Spirochaetia; order SZUA-6; family JAFGRV01; genus JAFGRV01. Next base: position 11,107 of record JAFGRV010000648.1, read on the forward strand.
GACATAATATTGAGCTACTAAAAGTGCATCCACTATATCTATACTTTCATCACAGTTAACATCTGCCGCATCCGTATCAAGAGTATCAACAAGCCCTACGTAGTATTGTGCAACGATCAGTGCATCTATTATATCTGCCGTACCATCGTCATTTACGTCACCCTTTGGTGCCGGGATTGGTGTCTGGTCCGTGGTTGTTTCGACATTCAGGGTTAAACTGGTCACATTGGCGCTTCCGCTGCTTTGATATCCCTCAATTCCAAGGGTGATATCATGTATTTTTCCAAATTCCCATCCTAAATCCTCCCACGCTTTAAAGTGTTGGGAAATTGATATTGTTCCGCTTGTTCTTTTTGTTGTCCTGACACTCCAGTAGGTATAAGCACTATTAATGCCGGGATACGGAGACCGTATATTTCTAAATATTTCGTATGTATCCCCGTCGATAACTATGGTTCCCTCCGGATCGTTACCGGGCGGCCTCCATGTTCCCCAGCTATCGACGATGTAATATTCTACAAGGGGGCTCTGTGTCCGTCCATAAACACACAAATATGAATTGCCCTCGGGATGGTAATCGCATGAGTAGGTGCATGAAATAGTTCCCAGTTCCTGATGTGTTTGTGTATTGTCGTATATATAGCCTCTACGGGCAAGAAAATTATAGCATTCACTCCATTCAGTACTGAAGGTGCCGCCAGGTCCCAAAGTCATGCATGTGGTCCCGACATTATCAGTCCAGAAATCATAAATATAGTCCTCACTTGTACCAATCTCGGTTTGGCAGATCTGCTGTGCCGTTACTGAAAACAAGCCGGTAAAACAGATTAACATTACCAAGACCAGAATCACTTTTTGTTTCCCTAAAATTAATGTACTCATTTTTTTTCTCCTTTTAAAATTTTTTTAAGATGCATATTTTAACATTAAAATGGAATTATTGTCTTATAAAACCAAGCTTAAGCAATAGGAATTTCGATGAAAAGGAAGAAGACTTAATGTTCTCGGTATATCTTCTTACTCTGGTTGCCTTTAAATTGTAAATGCAGGAGAATCTTTGTTTGTAAAGTTACATTTTGAATTTGAAACTGGGAAATGCATCAAAAACTAATTCCTATTATATAATGGTTGATAAACAGGAAGCTGTTAAAATCAAATCAGGATAGATTTTTCTCTATTCATCCCGATATAATAATTTTTGCCTGATAGAACCAGGATCACGTGCACAATGAAAAAGACTAAATACAATTATTTTGTTATTATTTACCTTATAATATATTGCATATGGAAATCGTCTAAGTAAACGACGCCGGAATTCCTGGTATACTTGTTGAAAAAGCAAAGGATTCCTTTGTATTTCATCGATACGGGCATAAAACATTCTAAAAAATTCTTCCCCGAGACCGACAGCTTTCTCTTCATACCATATATATCCGGTATAAAGATCATCTTCCACTTCCGGAAGAAAGTGCAGGGTATAATTCATTTCCTTTTCTCTATCCGTTCCTTAAGATCTTCAAGAGATAAAAGATTTCCCGGATTAGATTTATAATGCTTATATCTTTTATCCAACTCTTCTTTATGGCTTGGGGGAATCGGAACTCCGGATTCATCTGAAGCAATACTATCCCAAAGATCCTCAACCAATA
>JAFGRV010000649.1 GCA_016934975.1 Spirochaetales bacterium
CTTCCGGCGAGATATGTGATTAAAAAAGTTGTCCAGGCGACACGGGGGTGTTATTATTCCTGTTCCTTTTGTTCCGTTCCGAAGATAAATCCCGGGTACCGGATGAGGCCGGTAAAGAATGTTCTCGCCGATTGCGGTTACGATAATTTCCGGTTCTGGTGGCAGCGGAAGATCGTCTGGTTCTGGGATGATAATCTGACTGCAAATAAGCAATATATTAAAAAGCTTTTGTCCGGGCTTATTCCGCTAAAAAAGTGGTGGCTTACTCAGGCGAGTATTGATGTCGCCTTTGATGATGAACTTCTGGATCTTATGAAAAAATCCGGGTGTATTGGTGTATTTATCGGGATCGAGTCTTTTTTGCCGGGGTCTTTGGATGATGCGAATAAACATCAGAACAAATTTGGGTATTACAAAAAGGCGGTGGCGGCCTTGCACGCCAAAGGTATCTGTGTCATGGCCGGATTTATCGCGGGATTTGATTCCGATACACCGGAAACGATCCGCGGGATGGCAGATCAGCTCATGGATATCGGGATTGATGTGCCTTTCATCAGCATCCTCACACCCTTTCAGGGGACTTCGCTCTATGAAAAGCTTAAAACCGAAGGAAGGCTCCTGTCCGGAAGATCTCTCGGGTTTTCCAATGGTTATAATGTGGCTTTTTATCCGGCATGTATGACCCCGGATGAACTCTTATCAGCCCACAGGTCTCTGTGGACAAAGGCTTTTTCCCTTTTCCGGACATTACAACGGATTTTCCGGTCGTTACGGTATCTCCGTTTCGGGGCTTTCTGTATGTCTTTGACCATGAATGGGTTTTATTGTTTAAAAAATGTGACGGGAAATACTCCTATTGACATGGGGGCAGTCCACCCCGAGGGCAGAAAGAAATTAGTCTCTCCATCAGCCTTGAAAATAAAGGTGAGAGGGGAGGGCATGGCCGGATAAGTCGGGAGGGGAGGGCATGGCCGGATAAGTCGGGAGGAGAGGGCGTGGCCGGATAAGCCGGGAGGAGATGTGCGGATAAACCGGGAAGGGCTCTTCAGGGAAGCCGGGAAGGGCTCTCCGGGGAGGCCGGGAAATATCTTTGGGGGTATCAGAATTTTAGTACGACAATTGTCCTGCCGAATCCCCCTTCTTCGGGTCTGGAGAAATGATAGTCCGAGACGTAAGAGCATTTTTTTAAGAATTTGTGTATTCCCTGCTGGAGGATGCCGTCGCCCTTTCCGTGAACAATACCGAATTCCCTGAGACTTGACAGGATCGCCCTGTCGATCTGTTTTTCCAGGAGCATCAAAGCCTCTGCCAGGGTCTGTCCCCTCACGTCCAGTTGTAATTCCGGTTTACTCGAACTCGGGTGGAGGGAGGCTGATATTTTCATCACCGGTTCCGTTTCTTCCTGAACCGGGATGAGGTCATGTTTGCCGAGGGATACTTTTACCGTCTCTGTCTCGATGATCCAGTTTCCCCCTTTCCCTTTTCTGAATACCTTGCCCCGTTTCCCGGAGGAAAGTATTTTTACCTCCATGCCTTTGCGGAGGGTAAAATCCTGTTGTGAGACAACCTGGGCTTGCTGCTCCGAGAGGACGGTCTCTTCGTTTTCTACCATTTCCTCGATGGATTGAAAAAACTCCCGGACCTTGTTCACTTTTTCCGGTGTCATGGATCCTTCACGTATTTCCCGGATAAGGTTTTCAAACTCTTTTCTGGAACCTGACAGAAACTTTTTTATTTCCTTGACCCCGTAGGTGCGGAGTTCATACTCTTTCTGCCGGAGCCGGAGTTCTTTCAGGTCGGCTTTCCGTGTTTTTTCTATGAGCTCCGATATCTGCTCTTTCTGTTCTTTTTCTTCCACAAGGAGCTGCCGCTGTTTTTCCGAGAGCTTTTTTATGAGGACGGAGATGTCCGTTCGTTCATCGTTAAGGTAGCGCTTTGCATTGTTAATAATGGACTTGGGTATTCCATGACGTTCGGCGATAACCAGGGCATAACTTTCCCCGGGAACCCCGATGACGATGCGGTAGAGGGGAGAGAGGGAACCCATATCAAACTCCATGGATGCATTCTGTACAAAGTCCCGTGAGTATCCGTAATTTTTAAGGATCCCGTGATGTGTGGATGAAAGAACGATGCATTTTTTCTCGATAAAATGATCGAGGATGGACATGGCGATGGCGACACCCTCTTCCGGGTCTGTCCCCGCCCCGAGCTCGTCCAGGAGGATAAGGGATTTTTCCGTGCTCCTGCCGATGATGTGGACGAGATTGGCGATATGACCGGAAAAGGTAGAGAGGGATTGTTCGATGGACTGCTCATCCCCGATATCCGCATAAACCGAATCAAAGACCGGGAGGGAGCTTTCTTCTTCCGCGGGGATTTCCATGCCGAATTGATTCATCATGGCAAGGATCCCGAGGGTTTTCAGGGATACTGTTTTACCCCCGGTATTCGGCCCGGTGATGATGAGCACCCGGGTATGTTCTCCCATGCGTATCGAGATGGGGATAACCTTTTTCCCGAGTAAGGGATGCCGGGCGTCTTTTACATGTATCGTGCCCGGCGAATATAAAGCGGGGTGGCAGTCATGGAGAATCGCGTATCTGGCACGCCCGTAAATGGTGTCGATGAGAGATGTCCGTTCTTCAATAATTTTAAGAATTTCCAGAGAACCGGCGATCTTTTTTGTCAATTCTTTCAGGATTCGTAAAAGCTCCTGATTATACTCGTGTTCTTCCCGTTTCAAGGTGTTGTTTTTTTCAACCACATCGAAAGGTTCCACGAAAATCGTCGATCCGCTCGACGAAACCTCATGGACCACACCTTTTATTCTTCCTTTAAAATTGATTTTGATGGGAAGTACTGCCCGGCCGTCCCGGATGGTAGGGAGGTCGGATTGCCAGTAGGTGGTGTACGAGGGATTATTCATATATGTTTTGATAAGTTTATCAACCTCGGATTGAAGGGTTTTTATCCGTTGTTTTATTGTCCGCAGTTCGGGGATCTTATCGTCTTTTACATTTCCCTCCCGGTCACAGATTCTGTATATCTCTTTCGCAAGATCGGAGAGGTCGGGAATATCCTCTGCGAGGTGTAAGAGAAAGGGATTTTCCGTCTTATTCGAAAAAAAACGTTTTAAGGTCAGGGCTGATAAAATATAGAGTCCGATATGTGCGCATTCGATGGGTTCAAGGAACGCACCCTGTTTTGAGAGTGCCGGGTAGTACCCGGTAATATCGGGAAGATCTACCTGGGGGAGATGTTCACCGGATTCGAGTATTCCACGAAAAGCAGTGACGGCTTTTAAGAATTCATCAATTTTTGCATGGTCGGAAAATATGTTCTGTCTGAAGGTGAGATTTTTTCCTCCTTCGCTAAAACAGTATTCCGATACCTCTGCGACGATTTTCTGAAACTCCAGGAGTTTACATGCATGCTGGTCCATCTGTTAATAACTCTCCCGTTCTGTTAAGCTTTCCAAAATATTTAAATAACTTTTATACCGGTCTTTATGTATTTTCCCCTCTTCCACCAGTTCTTTCACTTTGCACCCGGGCTCATCGAAGTGAAGGCATGAGGAATAGCCGCACTCCCCGGAGGGGAGAATAAATTCCGGGAAATAAAATTTAAGCTGATCCGGATCCAGGTTGTATATCCAGCATTCCCGTATTCCCGGGGTATCGATAACACGGGTCCCGTCATCGAGTAAAACCATGATGGAAAAGCGTGTTGTATGGACCCCCCGGTCATATTTGGAGGATACTTTTCCCACTTTCAGATCCAGGTCCGGTTCCAGTAAATTTAAAAGGGATGATTTCCCCACTCCCGATTGCCCGGCAAATACCGTGGTTTTATATTGTATAAACGATCTCAGCTCTTCTATCCCCTCGCCTGTTTTCGCGGAACAATAGAATACCTTAAACCCGTTTTTTTCAAAGTCATCCAATCGTATTTGAGTTTCTTTGTCGATACCCAGGTCACATTTGTTTACCACAATAACCGGTTCGATTTCCTCGATAAGCCCGCTTACAAGAAGCCTGTCGATAAACCGGGGCCGGAAAGGGGGTGATTTGACCGAGGTGATCGTCATGAGATAATCGACATTCGAGGCAATAACCTGGGGAGTCCGCTTTTTCATATTAAAGCGGATAAAGGCGTTTTTACGTTCAGTTCTGCTCACAATCAATCCCTCATCGGGAGAGAGAGGATCGGGTGTCACCCGGACAATATCTCCCACGGCTATGGGATTATAATACGCTCTGTCATCTTTAAAAATTTTACCCTTTATCCTGCATTGGACATCTTTCTCATCAATCCGTACTGTATAAATATTATTTACCCCAAACAGGATAAGTCCTTCGCTTTCCATATCTCTCCTCATGATTGTATTCTCAACTCACCACAATTGAAAATTGTCAGTATAAAACAACGGGAAGTTACTCTCCTGATAAGCAGCTCATCTTACTATGACAGGTATTTCATTAATTGTCACTATAATGTGCCGGAGAAAATAAGATTGTATTGTTCGGAAAATTGTCTGTACATTTCAGGGTTTTCCATTTTTCCTGTAATATAGAAGCTGTCTTGTCCGGTTTTTGACCGGGCATACAGATTGTTTTTTTGTAATATGCGGTTAAGCTGATTAATGACTCCCTTTCTTGAATCTATCACCGATATATTATCACCCAGTACAACCTTGAATTCATCTACCAGATGTAAGAAGTGGGTGCATCCCAAAACAACGGAATCAACACCACGGACTTTTAGTTCTTTTACCACATCTTCCAGGAGTGTTTTCTTTTCTTCGCCTGTTGCGGAAAAAAAGCGTTGTTCCACCAGGTCTCTGATACTCCCCGCCGGAACGATGGTCACTTCGCAGCCATTTGCAAAATCGGCGATTAATTGTCTTAAGTATTCCGCTTTTACTGTCCGCAGGGTTGCCAGTACGCCGATTTTCTTCTTTTCGGAAAATAACGCGGCGGGTTTTACTGCCGGAACAACACCGATAAATGGGATGGGAAACATACTTCGTAACTCTTTTAGTGCCACAACCGATGCAGTATTACATGCAATCACCATACATTTGGGATTGAACTTCCGGACAACGTCAGTGATCACCTGCTTTATCACATGTTTCAGGATCCGGGGCGATTTATCTCCGTAGGGGAAATTTTTCGTATCCGCCACATAGATATATCTTTCCTTTGGCAGTATTTCCTGAGCAAGAGAAAGATAGGGGAGTCCGCCGACCCCGGAATCAAAAAAGCCGATAGGCTGGTTCTCAATCTCCAAAGAGTTTATTAAAGGCATCTTTTGCTTCTTCATGTTTCCCTGGTGTCTCTTCTTCTTTTTGAGTAGTTTTAGTTTTTTTAAAGCTGAAATACGAGCAGAAATTCGCTCTATCTTTTTCTCGTACAGATTCGGGAATAGTCTCCCTGCAATCCCAATGGGCTCCGGGACTGTAAAATGTGCAATGGAGGCAAATCTTTACTTCTTTTCCACACTCCGGACAAAGAGTCGATCGAAATATTTCGATATGTTCATCAAAAGTATGTCCGCAAAAAATACATCTTCGCATAGGAAATAGTATAAATAAATTGTAATTCATTCAATAACCTGCTTGTTAAAAATTATTAAAAAAGATAGAATATATGTATGTTTTCATTTGAAAAATGTGCTCATAATGGATGTGAACAGGATGCACTCTTTAAAGAAGAAAATTGTATCGAACATATAAAGAAACCGAAACAGTATTTATCAGGATTAAAAGAACATTTGAGTTCGAATCAGAGTTTTACCAAGCTTAATCTTACCGGTATTGAGCTTGAGGATATGGACCTTTCTAACAAAGAGTTTTATTTATGTAACTTTAGTCATATGAAACTAAACCGGATTAACTTTTCAGGAAATAAGATAAGTCTCGTTTTCTTCGATTATGTACAATTGCATTCATGTAATTTTGAGGGATCCGAGATTAAAGAATCCGTCTTTGCAGGGGCGGATATAGATGACTGTAATTTTAAAAATTCAGATATTTGCAGATGTAATTTTGTGGGGATCAATGGAAGAAACTCTAATTTTTCCGATTCCGATCTTTACGGTTCACGTTTTATCAATGCTGAACTCTCTCATATAGAGTTCGAGGATTGTAATTTAAAACGTACCTTTTTTAAAAAAGCCCTTCTTACCGAAGTAAATTTCCGCTATTCAAATGTGGAAGAAGCCTATTTCGATGGAGCTAATAAGAATATATGATATTTTATTCACATTTTTCTTTAAATACCCTTTCTAACTGTTATATTATCGGTCCGGATAATGGAGGAGACGCGATTATTATAGATCCCGGGATGTTTGATACGGAAATACTCTCGGTGATAGAAGATAATCATCTTTATCTCAAATATATTCTTGTTACCCATTCCCACGAATCACATACAAAAGGAATCAAAACGATTCTTAAGATTTATGATGCGGATATATTCAGCTACCGTCATTCGATTATGGATGTGAGGTCGAACAAAATCCGGGATTTTATAAAAATAGATTGCGGACAATTCGAGGTCGAAGCCCTTGAGACCCCGGGGCATTCGGGGGATTCCATTACCTTCCGCATCGATAAATCTCTGTTTACAGGGGATTCACTTTTTGCCGGTTCAATCGGTTCGGTACCCGACGGTTTTGCCAGGGGGCTTATGCTTTCATCCCTTAAGAATAAAATCTTTGTATATGATGATGATTTTTTGATATTTCCGGGACACGGACCCCCTTCCAAGCTGGGAATTGAGCGAAAGTTCAATCCGGAGCTTCAGGAAGAAGATTAAGAATCAATCTTTTTATTCCAGTAACCCTGAGTTATATAGATTCGTTTTCCCTCCCATGAAAGTATCTTCTCTTTTTTCAGTTGAGTAATAAGCCGGGAGAGGGTTTCGGGATTGGTTCCTATCGCTTTTGCCATATCCTGTTTTGAGAAGCCGATAATGTATTCTTCCTTCTCTCCGTAATGTTCCGTAAGAAAGAGGAAAAACCTTTTTCGAACATCTCCGGAGGTAAGGGTGTATATCTTGTCTGTGAGATACCGGAGTTTCTTCATAAGCATCCCGATAAAATCATCCCTGAACTCATCATTCCGGAGGAGACACTGTATATCATGACGGGGGAGGAGAAGAATGTCACACTCCCGGAGAGCGACGGCGCTTACAGGGTAATTTTTTTCTTCAAAGAGGATCACTTCTCCGAAAATGTCACCGGAGTGAATAAGTTTTATATCAATCTCCTTCCCGTTTTCATCGGTTTTATAGAGTCGTATGAGTCCGAAACAGAGCAGATACACAAAATACCCTTGTTCACCTTCAATAAAAAGTACCTGCTTTTTTTTCACTCTTTTTGGAAGAGCGATTGTTTTAAGGGTTTGTAAATGTTTTTCCGAAAGCCCCTGGAATAGGGAGGCTTTCATGAGTTGGGAGATTATATCCATCTTTTATATCTCTTTTCCATCCTCTATCAGCCTTAAACGGTTCAATTATAATAAAAAAAAGCCCTTTTCTTGATCCGGGTCAAGTTATTCTTTTATCCATTTTACTATATTTGTACCATAAAGACTACCTATCCTGAGGAGGATTGTATGAAAAGGCAAATAATAAAGATAGATGAAGAAAAGTGTACAGGCTGCGGACTCTGTATTCCCAATTGCCCGGAGGGCGCCCTTAAGATCATCGATAATAAGGCACGGTTGATAAGCGACTTGTTTTGTGATGGATTAGGGGCATGTATCGGTCACTGTCCCGAAGGGGCTATAACTATAGAAGAACGTGAATCCGGTCCATATGATGAACGTAAAGTAATGGAAAATATCATACAACAGGGACCGAATGTTATAAAAGAACATTTATTGCATTTAAAAAATCATGGTGAAAATGAATATTTGCACATTGCACTGACAGTTCTCAATGAAAAGAATATTCAGGTGCCCGATTTACGAAGTAATCAACAGGAGCATCATGGGTGCCCCGGGGCCCAAATGAAAATTCTGAACAACGAGACGAACCAAAACGAAGTGGTAAAAGGCACCCGGCCTTCGACATTACAGCAATGGCCTGTTCAGCTTCATCTTCTCCCGGTCATGGCGCCTCAATTTAATGGCAAAGATCTGCTGGTTTCTGCCGATTGTGCCGCCTACACTGCCGGAGATTTCCATAAGGATTTCCTCAAGGGAAAAGTACTTGCCATTGCGTGTCCGAAACTTGATTCGGGGCAGGAAGTTTATCTGGAAAAACTCATCGGTCTTATTGACCATGCAAAAGTGAATACAATTACTGTTATTATTATGGAAGTTCCCTGCTGCCGCGGATTACTTGTGCTGGTACAAAAAGCCCTTTCACAGGCGGCGAGGAAAGTACCCCTTAAAGTGATTGAGTTAAGCATTAAAGGGGAAGTACTCCGGGAAGAGTGGGTATAGCAAAATATCGCTGACTTCCTTTTTCCGGCTTTTAAAAATTATCAGAATTTACGTATGAGTATAGATACTTTTTATTTAACATACTACAATATAAGAGATATATAAAAGGTATGGACCGGAAATGGAACCAACGTGTGAGCCGGATTTTTATTCTTTATCGAATTCTTTTAAGTGGAAGCCTATTTACGGGTGTCCCGGACGCTACATACTAAAAGAAGAAGGGATGTTTACACTACGGGATATTATCGGGAATACTTGTGCAATTTGTACATATGTTACAGATAAGGCGAATGACGAGGTCTGCATCGTTGTGTTAAGAAATGGCGGTATTATTTCTTACAAAAAGCAGGATGGATCCTTTGTCCATACCCTTAATTCCAGGGAAGGATTTTTAAGGAAATTAATCATGTTGGATTTGCGTAATAAGGTTTTTATCCCGGAGGAGGAATAATGCCGGATCCGATAAAACTTCTCGATTTTTATACGGAAAATGATTCGGAGATTCTTTATGGCCGGGCTCAAGAGACAAACAGCATTATTCACTTACTTAAAAACTACTCGATTATCATAATAAGCGGGGAATCAGGTACAGGGAAAACCTCATTGATACGTGCGGGGGTTATCCCGTCTTTTCATACCACCAGTGAAGTTATATATCACCGGATGAATTCCGATAGTCAAAAACAGCTTTCCCGTATATTCCTATCTTATCTTTCACCCTCCGAAGATAATGAAAGTAGTTTTTCACAGGTGTGTGAGAATTTTTTAAATCATGCTAGAAAAGGGTCTCAAAACTACATCATTGTACTTGATCAATTCGAAGAACTCCTTGTCGAGAACAGGGACAGAAATGAATGGTTTCCCGTCTCCCTTTTGCCATTAATCGAACTAAACGGACCGGTCAGGATTCTTTTTTGCCTGAGGAGTGATTATCTCCCTCTTTTTATGAACTGGCTTCAGCCGACGCGTCTGCATTTTTTTGCAGAACAATTTTATTATCTCACACGATTTTCTTTCGATAAAGCAAGGGAAGTACTTCACCATATGCTTTCTTATCATCATCTGAATCCTGATTTTGAGGTCATTTCTGTTTTAACAACCCGGCTCGCCGGACTCGACCGGGAAGGAACAGTGTACCCGCCTCATCTCCAGATTATAGCCTCTTTTATAGTAGAACGAAGCAAGGCTGATAAATTTTCCTTTCAGGCTTTAAGAAGTATAAGCAATAAGGAGATGGAAAATATCCTCTCGGGTTTTTTTAATAAAGAGCTTTTTAAGGGTATGACACATCATCACCAGGGGATTGTCAGGCAGGTTCTTGATACCCTTGTGGGTCGTGAGGGGTTGCGACGGAAACTAACTCTCGGTGAACTTGCAGACAAAGTGCAATTGAATGAAGGTGATCTTGAGCCTTTGCTTAAACAACTTATCCAGCGACGGACACTACGACGAAATGAAGAAAATAAATACGAACTTATTCATGATTTTCTCTCACGCCATTTTTTTGAAACCTTTAGTACGGAAGAGAAACATAACCGGAGACTTCAGGATATGTTTACGGCGGCGAAGATGGATTACCATGATGCGGGTATTTTCCTGGATGAACGGAGAATCCGGCTTTTTCTTCATTTCCGGGAGATCCTTGATCTTGATAAGGAAGCAAGAATCTTTTTGATTAAATCAGTATTATCTCTTTTTGTAATCGGGTATAATCCGTACCTGGATCTCTCCATGAGTCAGGATCTTTTGGAGCTGCTCAGAATCGAGAGTAATCGGGAAAATAAATTATCCATAATCGGAAAGCTTCAAACCCTGATCGGATATAATGATCTTCCGGTGATCCATGAACTCTATCAGAATGAATCAGATTATTCGGTTAAAACCGAGTATCTCACTCTTTTTACCGACCTGGATCCCGGGTGGGTAAAAAAAGCCTGCGAAGATTACTTGAAAGACTGGAGACATCTCCATGAACTATTTCTCGAAGGTCTCCTCCGTGCAGTTCGTCTTTGTCTGGAACCTTTTTTTTCACATCTCATTCTTCCGATTCTTTCCGAACATACATCGGATTCAATTCAGCTCACGACCATTGAAACCCTTGAGACGCTGAAAGACAGTACAATTATTCCCGATTTATTAACGGTTCTCGAAGAAAAAAAGATTACAATTCCGCGGGTTATCGATTCATGTGTTCTGGCCATTGATAATTTGTTTCATTATGTCAGGGACAGGGATGAATATGAATCTTTAAAAAACCGGTTTATTGTATTATTAAAAAAAATTATTTACAGGTCAATGTATGTCTCACAGCCGAATGTCTTTGCCGCATATATTAAATATTCTGCTCCTGATCCTTCGGAGTGTGAATCACTCATCACAACAACTCAGGACAATTATAATATTGAAAGTATCATAC
>JAFGRV010000096.1 GCA_016934975.1 Spirochaetales bacterium
GTGACACCGATCCCGTCATTTCCCCAAAAACCATTGACATACCATTCGAACCTTTCGGAGGGTCTGTAAAAAGTTTTTAAATAAAAGTCATAAATATATGGCACCCGGGAGATCACATTTGTCATTTCCAAAAGAGTGTCATTATGAGCTGCTTTTCCCGTTTCCCTCACAATCTTTACAACCAGATCGTAATTTGTAAGGCGAAAGCCGGTAAAAAGACCTGCTTCATCGTTATTTCCAAGAGGCATTTGAAGAAAAAGCTCCATAGTGGAGGTGGATGTAATTGCTTCGATTCTTGTTCCCTCGTTTGGTGTGACAGTCGTCAGTTCAAGGATGCCGCTGGTCGCCTGACCATATTTTGATGAAAAGATGCCGGGTGAAAATTTAATGGACTCGATAATGTTGGGATTAAAAATAGAGACCACCCCGCCCCAGTGATAGGGATATTTCACCGCGAATCCATCTAACAAGACATTCAACCCCGAAGGGTCGCCCCCGCGTACGGAAAGAGAACCGCCGAATGCCCCGGTATAGATCACCCCGGGAAGAATTTTCACCGCAGACATGGCGTCTTCAATAATCCCTATTTTGGAGGCTGATTCAATAAGTTCTTCTTCTATGACTGTGGAAATCCCGATCTCTTCATCGGTCTCTCCGATAGCCTCTTCTTCAAATACAAGTTCTTCCCCTTCGATGACACCCTCAAGGAGCATTTCGATCACGAGCTCTTTGGAAAAATCCTTAATGATGAGTTTACGATCTTCGTATCCGATGAGTTCGGCCATAATAATAAGCCGGGATAATCCATCGTCCACAACAAGGGTTGCTTTTCCGTCTCCATCGGTAAAAACAAACCTGGCGGTTTGGACATCAAGGATACGCACTCCCTCCAGGGGAATCTCCAGATCCCGGTCTATCACACGTATCGACAAATCAACACAAAATAAATTTAATGATAATAAACAGAGAAAAGCAGGAACAACATACCATATTTTCACTTATAATTCCTTTTTTAATTATATAAGGGGACGATCCCCACTGGTAAATAAAACACTTTTCTCATAAAATGTAACACTATTTTTTTTATAAATCCTTGTTTTTTTATTGATAGTGAAATCTTCTCCTATTATCTTATTTGTACCGCTTCATTTTTTTTACCAGCTTTGCTATTTCTTTTCCTTTGGCCTTTCGTTTCTGATATATCTCCTTTTTCGAGAGCCCTTTGTATTGGGAAAGCCTGTTAAGTTCGGCTTTTTGTTTCTTATAGCTTTCATATCGTTTTTCATCAAGCTCCCCTGATTGTACTGCACCCAGGACGGCGCACCCGGGTTCATGAGCATGTGAACAATCGGGGAATTTGCACTCCGCGGAAAGTTCATCAATATCACGAAAGGTTTCATCAACGGTATCTTCATCAGCCCATAATTGGATCTCCCGCATCCCCGGATTATCAATCACAATTCCCTTTTCACCGAGATCGAAGAGTTCACGATGAGTTGTGGTATGTTTGCCTTTCCCACCCTTGCGAATTTCTCCGGTCCTGAGTAATTCCGTTCCCGCGAGAATATTGATAATAGAAGATTTTCCCACCCCCGAGGACCCGATAAAACAGGCGGTTTTTCCGGGTTTAAAAAAAGAGTTTAAATAATTAAGCCCTTCAAGGGTTTTTGTACTTAAGGGAATAACAGGGGTCCCCGGTGCCACGGATTCAATCCGGAGAATATAAGACGCAGTATCCTCACAAAGATCCGATTTATTGATAATAATAACCGGATTAACCCCATTCTCATAGACAAATGTCAGGTAACGCTCGATTCTTCGTTCATTAAAATCTCTATTAAAATCAGTCACAATAAAACCGGTATTGATATTTGCCGCTATCACCTGCTCATTGAACCCTGTTCCCGGGTCTTTCCTGGAAAAATAGGATTGACGGTCCAGGAGTTGATGAATAATTGCATAATCGCTGTTTTTATCATACACCGCAGCCACCCAATCCCCAATAACAGGGAAAGCACCTTTCTCCTCTGCCAGGTACATGAATTTACCACTCACCGAGGAGAGGGATTCATCTGTATCAAAGCTTATTTTATATTGTTGTTTATATTCGGCAATAACCCGGGCAGGTGCTAATCCTTCGGGTTTTTCGGTAATTGAATTAAAAGAATCTTGAAAAAAATTATTCCAACCTAATGATTGAAGACTCATGATATATCCTCCTGAAGCTATATATAGTTATGATAAAATGCTTTTAAGGATTGATTGCTTTTCCGGTGAGAGGTTTTAATTTTGACCTGAGGGACATCTAAAATATTTCCGAATTTTAAAACAGGTGTTTTTAGAAATGCCCATAATAAATTCCCTGGTTAAAGCAGACTCATCCTTGCCGTTGTTTGGGAAAAATTTGCCACAATCTTCATTCATCCTCCTGGAATATTTATTATGATGTTTAGTTTACTAAGACAACGTGATTATGTCAAGGGTGAAAATGCGAGGAGAAAAAACATCGAAGTAACCGGATTTAGCTGATTTTTAAAGAGGCGAGCGCCAACTATTGCAACATTTACGCTGATTACTACACTGATGCCGGAAGAATTTAGCAGATATTTTTATGATAATCATGAAGAAGGTGAGATTGGATAGTTGGGGGTGAGGTATAGCTCAGCATGGGGTAGTGGTTGCGGGTTTTTATATTCGTAATACCCAAAAAGGTGAGTATTCATTATTATATACGGTTACCAGCCTGTTTTTTCCAGGTAAAAAGCGAATTATTTTCCACAATTGTCGTATAAACTTACGCGATGTTAGCCGTGTTTCTGAATCCTCGGATCTCCACCGAGCAAATGTTTTCTCCAATTCCTGAAAAACCTCATCCTTATAAATTTCCACTAAACCAAAGAAAAAAGTCACCAACCCACGCAATAGCTGAGCAATACTATAAAAATTCAAATCCTGGTGCAACAGCTTAAGCTCTCGATACAATTCATCCGGCATATACACATGAACAGCTTCTCTCACTTCTTCAGGATTATCACATACTGCTCTATATCTGCTAAATCTCTGTTTTCCCCATTTATGTTCCTTGCCTATCAGAGGCGTCAATAACTGTAATATCCGGACCATTATTCCGGATAAACTTTTAGATTTTTTGAATAAATCCAGGCTATTTATCTTTTTTTTCATCTCCCGGTCTATTATAAAATGGAAATCATGAACACTTGATTGTGACATATTGCCCTCCTTCTATTTTTTATGCAAAACTTTCTATTAAAACTGTGATTTCTATTAACAAGTA
>JAFGRV010000650.1 GCA_016934975.1 Spirochaetales bacterium
AAACCTCCGTGTTCTGAAGCATAGGCTGTCCACAGCCAGTGCTTCTCTGTGTCCCGGGCTTGCCCAAGCCCTCCGTGGTTCATTACATTTCCACTTTCACGGTTCATATCCAGGGAAAGACCATCCCACGACAATTTAGCCTGGCCAATAACTCCATTTATAGCAGACGGATGTTATTGGCCAGGCTTGTTTATCCTTTGTACTCAAAGGAGGTTGCAGGACATCCTCAATTGTCGCACTGGAGAATCCCCGGAGATTCTTGGATGAAATGGGGGAGAGCGTGAAATATCAAAACTTTTTCTGCTATTTATTCAATTTCCTGAACAATAACAATAAATTGAATAACAGCAGTATAAACGGTATTTTGCAGAAAATTCTTGGTCCAAATCTATTTGTATGATAAACTATACTGACAATTTTTTAAATGCCTGATTTACTCATCAGGACAGTATAGTACAATTGTATTTGTATAAAGTAAAATAAATTCAACAAAGAAAGGATAAAAAGATGAAAAGTAAGGTTAAAATAGTATGTATTATTTTTATTTTGCTTCTATTGTGGGGAGGAGAGGTTTTTTCACAGCAATGCGGAGATGTCAATGGAAGTGGAGAGATTGACATTGTGGATGCACTCATTATCGCCCAGGTTTATGTGGGATTAAATCCCGCAAATTACGATTCCTCGGTAGCAGATGTGAATGCCGATGGCAGTATTGATATTGTGGATGCACTTTTAATCGCACAATATTACGTTGATCTTATTTCTTCACTCAACTGCAGCACCCAGACACCTGATTCCACCGCTGTAGCAACCCCGACTCAGATACCAACACCGGATCCCACCAGCGCCCCCGGGGCTTATGACTGTTCCGCGGCACCTCAATGGTCTGCAAGCAGGACATACGATCCGGCAGGATTTAGAGTACAATATAACGGCAACCTCTATGAAAACAAGTGGTACACAAATAATCAGAATCCGGAGCAGAATTCCGGGGAGGATGCTGTCTGGTTATTAATCGGACCATGCGACCCCAGTCTTACGGCGGCACCCACCCCATATATTCCGGGAACCAGAGGGTATAACACCAGGTTCTGGGATTGCTGCAAGCCCCATTGCGCCTGGGATTCAAATGTTCCGGCGGGGATGTCTCCATTTGTTACCTGTAACATTGACGGTGTCACCTTAAGTTCGGATCCCTATGATCAAAGCGGATGCACCGATGGCAGTTCGTATATGTGTAATAAATACATACCCTGGGCTGTGAATTCCACACTTGCCTATGGTTTTGGAGCAACCAGTCATGGCGATGTGTGCGGCAAATGTTTTGAAATGCAGTATACCGGTGAGGGCTATTATGGTGACAATCCCGGTGCCGCGGCCATTGCCGGGAAGAGAATGATTATTCAGGCGATCAATATTGGTCATGATGTTGAAGGTGGTCAGGTTGATATAATGGTTCCGGGCGGCGGAGTAGGCGCCTATAACGGTTGTTCAGATCAGTGGGGCATACCGAACAGCCAGCTGGGGGCTCAATACGGAGGTTTATTGACTGCGTGCCAGGAGATATACGGACATCAGGACCACGAAGCTTTAAAGAATTGTTTACGGTCCAAGAATGATTCGCTCTTCCGCAGCAGAGGACTAACCCAGATGGCCAAAGGTCTTGACTGGTTTATTGACTGGTATGAAGCTGCCGACAATCCCGTGATGGTATACAGGGAAGTTCCCTGTCCCCAGGAATTGATAAATATTTCCGGTATGCGGCGGCCATAAATTCATGTAGCCATCAATTGTACAGTAAAGGCTGAATCGATTAAATTTTTATCAATTCAGTGACAGTAAAACATAGGTGGTAATTGCCCACGTCCTCGTGGTTTATTACATTCCCATCCCGGGACAATTGTCGTTCGGAGAAATTACAGGGGATTTGGGGATGAAATAGGGGAGAGAGATGAAAAAAATTGCCGCATATCATCCCGGTATGCGGCGATTAATGAAGCCTCCGCAGCAGCCCCCGCCCCCCCCAGGTGCCGGAGGCACATAGTTATCGATGCGATCCCGGATTATAAAGAAGTCCCGGCTGAAGTATCGAGGTTGATGTTCCTATCCCTGATTTTAAGGATATCCAATCTTGCTCTCTTTATGGAAAGCCATGAGGTTCATTGTCTACAGGTACAACCATTCTCATCATAATAAAGTATCATAAGGAAATGAAGAAACTATGAAGATTTCAATTTCTTTATTCTTTTTCCAAGCCTCTTTCTTGAAATTCACGCATAACTCATTTATCATTGATAATAAGAGGCTTTTTTTGATATGGGGAAATATAAAGGGGATGTTTTTATCGAATCAATAAGTTTTGTTGAAATACCATAGTGATGATAGTTGCCTTGAAGTAAACTATCTGCGCTCTTAAGCGGGGTGGTTTTTTAATGTTATTGAAGGAGTTACTATGAAACAAATCTGTTTTCTTTTTATCTTGATTCTTCTTTCTCCCTTTTGTCATGCAACAGAAAGTGTTTTTGTCATCATGGATGTTGATGAGGATGATTTTACCGGCGTCCAGGCTGATTCGTTATCGGCGATTGTGGAAAATGGGATTTTTCTCGCCGATATTACCTACAGCGATTATATTGATGTTTCCTTTCGTAAAGAGTTGCAAAAAAAGGGGTATGAGATTGTTGTTGAGTTCAGCAAGGTCGGGGACCGGACTTATACGGAATTAGATATCTATAAAGATGGAAATCATAGTGGCGTGAGTTTAAGTTTGACCGCGGATATTCTTCCCGAAACATCATCCTACATTGCAGATGGAATTTTTTATTGCTGGTCCTCGTATCATGGTTATTTTGCGGATAAAATGGGATCTCCCCCGGAATTTGTCGAAGAACTCTCTACCGTGACTGTGGGCCAATCTGTGATACATGATTTTGCGTCACTGCAACAACTCACGCCCTATGCAATCGCCATGAAGAGAGACGGGTCATTTTTAGTCGGGTGTTCCATGGTCTGTGTGGAACTGGACCGCTTTTTTAAGGTGATCGATCAGCCGGGAAAATCCCTTTATGAGGAGGGGAATTATTCATATGCCATTGGTGTGGGAACAACTCCCGGGGGAACCGTCTATTTTAAGCCGAGTACGGGAAGAGAAATCTACAGAATTATAGAAGGACTTCCGAGACCCCAGAAATGGAAAACGGGAACAGACCTTTATGGTCCCTTTACCGTGCTTCCCGACGGGAGTGTCATTCTTATCAATCAGACCGAGAAAAAGAACTATCTCCTCTATGATAAAAAACGGACCGAATTATCCTTTTCTTTCGGGAATTACAGCTATATATCTGCAATCACCATCGGTCCGGAAGGGAATATCTGGTTGTATGATACGGCAGACCGGCGGGTTAAAATATATAGCGACAAAGGCGAGTATATTTCGGGAATTATGCCCATAGTCGACCAGTACAAGAAATACCTTAATCCGACTTCCATCGCCGTGTATCATGATCAGAGTTTTCTTCTTTCCAATAACCAGGAACTCTGGTGTTTCCGGAAAGACGGCACGCCCCTCTGGACCCTTACGCAATTGCCGGGAGGATTTGGCGATACCCTTCCCCTGACCTTCAATTTTGGGGTAGACCGGGAAAATGGATTTATTTACCTGGCAGATATGATGGGCAAAAGAATTATAAAATTTATAGATAGAACATATTGTAAAAAATACAATATCCGGAATCAGTTCGAAGAATCTATCATTGCCTTGAATAAAGAATTCTGGAAAGATACCTCCAACCCCGGACCTCTTGTAAAAAAAGCCCGGATTTATGAAGAAAAAGGGGCTTTTACCATGGCCAAATATCTGTGGGAGCAGGTGATGGAAATCGATCCGTTTCATGAAGAGGCGACGGAGCATCTGGATACCATCGAAGTTGCCATATTAAAGCAGAGTGCAAAGGAAATGAAGGAAAAGACCCTGGAAATGCTTAAAAAAATGGGACCGGCTTCGGCGAAGCAGATTTATAATCAGACCTTAATCATTTATGAGAAGATATTAAGCATCAGCCCGAATGAAGAAGGGGTGAAAGAAGATTTGGATGACCTTAAGGCTCAATATAATGACCAGGATAAAACAGCAGATTCAAAACAAATGTCGATTAAAATTGATAAAATATCCCTTCAGAATCTCTATCCTTCGCTGATGCATTATTACAGGAAGAATCCCTGCGGGTCGGTCACCATTACAAACACATTGAAAAAGCCGATTAAGGATATTGTCGCGAGTATTTTCATTATGCGGTATATGGATTTACCGACGGAAACAGAAGCTATTCCCCAGGTGAAACCCGGGGAGAGTGTCACCATCAACCTCTTTGTCGAATTAAATCAACAAATATTCGACCTGGAGGAGGATCTGCCGAAGCAGGCAAAAATCCAGGTCTCATATCATGTGGACGGGGAAGATTATAGTGTTTCCAAAGGCAAGGGGCTGATAATCTACCGCCGCACAGCTCTCTCCTGGGATGATTCGGGGAAACTCGCCTCGTTTATCATGCCGAATGATGAAATTGTTTCTAATTTTTCATTAAAGGTGGCGGGAAAAGATACGACTTCCCCGGCGTACAAGTTATCTAAGAAGTTTTTCAGGGGGATGAAGATTTGTGATGCCCTTGGTGTTTATGAAATAAATTATGTGGAAGATCCGGATTCGCCTCTCTCCAAAGCAATCGGCAAAGAAGAGATTGTCGATACTGTCCGGTTCCCCCGGCGAACCCTGATGCTGAAATCCGGGGATTGTGATGATTCTACCGCCTTGTTAGCCTCATTGCTGGAATCCGCGGGAATCGGCACAGCCATCATGACATCCCCGGGGCATGTGTTTCTGGCATTTAATACCGGAGAACCGGAAGAAAATCTCTGGCAATTTAAGACCGGAACTTTTGAGGCCCTCACATTTGGCGGTACCATCTGGATTCCCGTGGAGACGACAATTTTAAAAAAGGGTTTCAGAACCGCCTGGGAAAAAGCCTCGGAAGTTGTCAAAAAGCATGAGGCCGCGAAGGGAATCGAATTTCTCCCGGTGGAAACACTGAGAGACCGCTTCCCGTCCCTCCCCCTGCCATCGAGTAATTTTAGTATCCTTGAACCGGGCTCAGAGGTCATTGAACCGAAATACAAAATATCGGTCTCTGCCGTTGTGGAAGATATGTATGAGAAAACCCTTCTTGAACTGGAAACAGCACTGAAAAACGCCGGTTCCAGGAAAAAGGCGAAAATTATGAACGCCATCGGGGCCTTGCATGCCCGGTTCGGCAATACTGATAAAGCGGAAAAAATGTTTTCAGCATGCATTGATGAATTTCCCACCTTCACTCCGCCATTTATAAATCTGGCAAACAGTATGATTGATATGAACAGGGTCGATGAGGCGATAACATTATTGAAAAAAGGGGCTGCGAAGAAGCCGGATTCCCTCTACATGAATCTCCTCCTTGCCAGGTGCTATTACCTGAAAGGAAAGCAGAAGGAAGTGAAAGAATATATGGCAAAGGTGAAAAAACAGTCCCCGGATCTGGCGGAACGCTATGCATATCTGGAAAAGGCTGATGGAAACCGGGCCCGTGCCGCGGATGAGGAACTGCCGCTTATCTGGGCATCCGATGATGAGTGAAAAGAATGCTTTTGTGTCTTGAGAACTCTGTGCTATTATTCCGCATATTCTTGTTTTTTTACAAGAATATGCGGAATAATAGCGAAACGCAGGTTCTCAAAAAATCAAAAGTTCTCACAACTGCAACCTTGAAATAGATTAATTATTTGGGTTGCGGGCGTAGCCTGCGTAATGAGATAAGGTTTAAATTGCCAGCCGCGATGCATTCCATATCTTTTTACAAGGATTTTCCTCTAAACGCGAGAAAGGGCAGCCTGAAAAATATTTCAGGCTGCCCCCATTTTTAAAAACCATAATTATTATAAAAGAAAATAACGAGAATAACACTATAAATATCTCATGAGAAACAATAAAATGATATACCCCAAAAGTGGAAAAAATATACTTTAAAGGAGAATTTTAATTTTCTAAACGCATAAAAATAGGGATAGAATTACTTTTATATAATGTACGGTCCGCCCTCGCGAGACAGTCTTCGGTTGTTTATTTATCATTCCTTTTGGCAGGATTTTATACTATTATACCTGAAATTCTTGTTTTTTAGCAAAAATTATTGTTCAAGGAAGATTAAGCTACCTTGATATAAGAAGTCAGAA
>JAFGRV010000651.1 GCA_016934975.1 Spirochaetales bacterium
CCGGTGAATATATGTCTGTTTAAAATCAAGATATGATTGATAAGTGTTTTGTCTTTTAGATTGCACATGGAAAGAAAAGCAAAATGCATAGCATAAAATAATCAAACCTTATCGGCCTTTCAAAACAAATGAAACCCTGTAATCTCTTCAGGTCACGGGTTTTTCAAATACAACACAGCCGCATTTGAACCAAAATCAAATTTGGTACAGAATAATAAAATAAATCTACTAAATTAAATTTTCTTTTTCGTCGAAAAAATAAATAATTATAATAATAAAAGGAGTGTTTTAAATGAAAAGATTAATTGCATTATTTTCCTGTCTCCTGATTTTCTCTTTCTCAGGTTGTTATTTAGGACAAGACAGCGATTTTCTAAAAGGATCAGTCAAGGTCAATGTTTCTCCCGAATTAGCAGAAACAATTGAATCATCAGTTCTTGATGATATTATTAACGATCTTGTAGAAAGTAATCCCGATGCGAGTGCTATCAACCTAAATGATGTAGCTATTGCTGAAACCACCCCGGATCAAACAAGGTATCAGTGGTATGATTTATGGATATCATGGAAAACAACAAAAACCAGAACTATATCAAATATCTTAGCTAAAACAAGCTTTGTATGTTCTGTAGCAAAAGGTGAGACATATCAGCTTTCATCAACATGGGAACAAAGTCTTAGTGCTTCAATTTCCGGCACCTATTATGCATCATTTTCATTATCTTCCACAATTAAAAAAACATACACAAAATCGTATACATTCAGCGGACCGCCCGAAAGTTCATCATACAATTCAAGGCTCTATTATGTAAAATTTTATGAACACAGAGGAAACTGGGCACAGGAAGTAAAAGGCTGGCCATCAAATCATATTTCGTATTATTCCGGTACATATAAAGAACCAAGCTACTACGCATCATATAGTGTCGATAGATCTTACTGATAATCAAGATATAATAGGGGTGCAGATTTGCATCCCTATTAATATTAACAGGCTGTTTGGCTCACCGAATCTCGAATTCGCTTGCTACCGAATTATTGCTGCAAATCCGAATTAAATCCATAGTTACCGTCTTACCATGCACACATCCTTATCCAACTCAAACGCTTTGACCAGGCCCGGGAGGAGATTCTGAAAGCGATTGAATGTTATAGCCAGTTCGGTCATGCAACTGAACACTGGAATGCTTTTGTTATTCTTTATAACCTGGAAATAGACACGGGAAATAATGAGGTTGCCGGGGATACTGGTTTGTATTACAAGGATGCTGTGGAGTTGTATTTGCTGGTGGAAGGATTACAGTAGGGGGAGAGTGGGGG
The DNA here is from genome assembly GCA_016934975.1 of Spirochaetales bacterium. GTDB lineage: Bacteria > Spirochaetota > Spirochaetia > SZUA-6 > JAFGRV01 > JAFGRV01. The sequence continues at coordinate 1,321 of JAFGRV010000651.1, forward strand.
GGAGATGCCGACATTATTTCTGCAGGGCTAAAACTTCTTCCCTGGAGAGTTCGGTAGTATCCATAATATCTTCGAGACTGAAGCCTTTTTCGAGCATTTTTTGGGCTACATGTTTTTTTGCATCCTTTTCACCCTCTTTTTTATATTCATCTCTCAGCCCTAATTGCTCATTCCAGGCCCGTATATTTTTCTCTACAATTGTCATGCTGACTCCTTTTTTCGATAATATAGTATTTACTTCACCTCTATAAAGCGAAAAAGCAAAATGCAAATATTCAGCTAACCCTTGCTTCCCGGCTAAAACCCCATTCAATACTTCTTCAATAAACAGAATCCGTTCATTTCCCGTTGAAAATTCTTTCACAAAGGCCAACTCGTCGTCGAGGTTACCCTCAACTTCATTCGCACAGACAATATAAACAGGAATCTCTATTAACGTCTTTATCAAATATACACCATTTTGGACTCTGTGTACATCTTTTTTATACTCTCTCAGCAACCGCTCCGGTTTTCGTGATGATAAAATCGTAAACGTCGAATTCGCGATTGTAGCTATTTATTGTGTATTTCATGTTCATACGATTACTACGACCTAACATAAACTTAAAATCAATGGGTAATAGGGTCTAAAAAAGGTATCCTTATTGGTACTTCGGGATAGGGATGCAGTGGAGTTGTATTTACTGGTGGGAGAAGGTTGCAGTAGGGGGAAGTGTGGGGCAACGGAAATGGAGAGGAGATGGGTGTGTAAGCGCAGGGGGATGTGAGGAATGGGGGGGGATGTATTTCGCATGAAGTATTCCACACGAAATATTCCATATGGAATATGCTGAAACTTTAAGCCGGAAAAGCTACTCCTTTTCCCGGAGTTTCAGTATCGCTTGCCGGGAGAGTTCGGTGGTGTCCATGATATCCTGGAGACTGAAGCCTTTTCATAACAAAACCGGAGGCTTGATCTTTACTTTGCCCGGCAAAAAGATTATCTTCACATCCAATTTATCAGGAGGTGTCCCATGTCGAACATGGGGAAATAAGTTTTTAAGGAAAAACTATGGACCGCTGCCCTTTTTTTAAATCCGATATATCCGATGTTCATTTTATCTTTGCGGATAATTCATGTAAAAGTACTTTTCTATCACTCAATCTAAGGTTTCTTTTTCGATTTCCGGTTATGCCCGGGGAATTTGGTTTTCAGTTAGTGAATTGCAAAATCCGGGTTAAAAATAAGTATTTCCCGGGCTTCTTTATCGTTTAAATCGAATTTTTCCGTATAAGTAAGACTTTTCATCACTTTTATTTGTAATTGTTTTTACAGATCACTTATCATATTATTAATGTATCTTCATTTTACCCGGTTGTCAACAATTGGTTTTAATGCTTTTTATCATATATTATTATAAAAGGAAGGAGTTTATATGCGAAAATATAAAGATATTTATCTCTTCTGGTGGAGCATCATTTTATTTATATTAATAATTGGGACATCATCATGTCAGACTCCTGTTACCGCTGAGAAACAAAAGGAAATGACATCATCCAGGATAACCGAAGTCCCTTTTCACCGGGGCGTTAATCTTACAAATTGGCTCCAAACCGGCAGCTCGCGGCAGATTCAATTTACCAAATTTACCAAACAGGATTTAATAAATATAAAAAGCCTGGGGTGCGATGTTATCCGGCTGCCAATCAATCTCCACGCCATGACAAATGGGTCGCCTCATTATACGATCGATCCCCTTTTTTTCACGTTTCTTGATCATATTGTCGACTGGGCAGAAGAACTTGAACTTCACCTGATACTCGACAATCATACCTTCGATCCTGCCGTGAAGACGAGTTCAAAAATCGGAGATACCCTTGTAAAAGTATGGACCCAGATGGCGGCACATTATAAAGATCGTTCCACTTTTATTTATTATGAGGTGCTGAATGAACCCCATGGAATAACCGACAAGATGTGGAATAAAATCCAGCAAAGGGTGGTAGCGGAAATACGAAAAATCGACCAAAAACATACAATTGTAGTCGGTCCTGCGGGATGGAACGGCTATAATAATCTAAAATATATGCCGGAATATAAAGATGATAATCTTATTTATACGTTTCATTTTTATGATCCTTTTCTCTTTACACACCAGGGCGCCAGCTGGACAGATCCTTCCTTAGAACCTCTCGCCGGCGTACCTTTTCCCTATGATCCTGCCCGGATGCCTCCTTGCCCACCGAAACTCAAAAATACCTGGGTGAATCAAAATTTGTTAAACTATAAAAACGATGGGACGGTAAAGAAGGTAAAAGAATTGATTGATATCGCTGTTGCCTTTAAAAATAAGCATAATGTTCCGGTATTTTGCGGGGAATTGGGTGTTTTTATCCCCAACAGTAATCCTGTAGACCGGGTTTACTGGTATGGTGCAGTTCGACGCTATTTTGAAGAAAAAGACATTTCCTGGACAATGTGGGATTATACCGGTACCTTCGGTCTCTTTAAAATGGGAACAAGTGAACTTTTCGAATATGATTTGAATACAGATGTCATTAAAGCCCTGGGTCTTAATCCGGTTGAACAGAAAGAGTTTATACTCACTCCGGATAATACGGGTTTTGATTTATATAATGATTATATTGAACCCAAAGTAATTGAGTCCGGCTGGGTGAAAAATGGCATACTTGACTTTTATTCCGAAACAGATCCTTTTCAAGGCAAATATTGCATCTACTGGACAGGCGTGGATCAATACAGCAGAATCGGTTTTTCTTTTAAGCCGATAAAAGATCTCTCCCAACTTGTAAAAGAAGGATACGCTGTAGATTTTCGGGTACGGGGAAACTCTTTATCAGCCCAATTTGATATTCGTTTTGTTGATACAAAAACCAGTGCTCCCGGAGACCATCCCTGGCGCATACGAATGGTCATGGATAGTGATAATGTTGTCTGGGACGGCACATGGCAGCATATTCAAATACCTTTAAGCAGCTTTACGGAGCAAGGTTCCTGGGATAATAAATGGTTTGAACCCCGGGGCGCATTTGATTGGACCGCCATCGACAGTTTTGAGATTGTCGCAGAGAATCATGCTTTAAAAAATATCCAATTATGGTTTGATGCTATTCGAATTGTCGATCCTCGCACTGTTGCGGCAGAAGATGAGTCAAGCTCCGTCCCTCATTATTAATTATTCTTCTGCGGGAAACTTATCGATTAACCCAACGTATTTCCGTGCAATGAGAAGCGCGTCCACAATATCAATCTGACCATTTGCATCAACATCGGCTGCATCTGTATCGAAATTGGGTGGATTAAGATCCACATAATACTGGCTTACTAAAAGCGCATCCACGATATCGACCAATTCATCGGTATTGACATCACCTAATCTTATCGCTGTTATGGAAACTCTCCCGTCAATATCGGTGGGAATGCCAATTTGGCCCCCGGATTCCCCGGCCAGTCTGTTGATCGTAAGATCCAGTATCGTGCTCCCGGTGTCTGATCCCGCTGTCCAGTAAATTGTGCAAAGATGTACGTCGTTTCCATAGGCGGAACTTGTCTCATGAGAACCGCTGATGGTTAAATTCCCCGGCTCCGAAATATCTGATGTTGCTGAAAATCCATCAACTCCCGGGTCGACACCATTTGTTCCTTTCGTTGTATCGACACTAATCACGCCGGCCCCATAATTTATGGTAAAATCGTAGGAGGCAAGGCGGAAACCCACGGTATTAACATGAATTTCTGTTGCAAAATCGCTATTGATCTTTACATTCTGGTAATCCGGGGTAAACATGACATTGACATCGGGCACACCATAGATAACAACCGGTTCCGGTGTGGCTGTCTGGGCATATGCGGGACTTCCGGAATTAAGAAGAGCGCAAAATGCGACAATTGTAGCCCCGATAAAAAGCTTTTTGTTAAATGCTTTACACCATCTCCCCCTGGTGATAAAAACAATTAATGAGAGTAAAACATACGCAATAGATAAGCCGATGAGTGCAAAAACAATAAAATATTCTTTTTTAAACATAATTCCCTCCATTATATAATTTACATTTTGAGTTTACATTATTATAAAGTGTGTGTCGTCCATCTGGGTACGTATGGACTCTTTTTAATGGTTTTCATACCGATGAATATACCCGGCAACTCTCCTTCATACCGGATATTGTTCAAAAAATGGGTCTGGCAGATACGGGAATCTATCAAAATAAATGTGATCTCTATGTTACTATAGGCTAAAATTGCAGGTTTTATTCCAAGATTTTCGGCCCGTAACACTTAGCGTTGGCCCGTATCTATGTTTTGTAAGAGCAATGGGTATCCGTTTTCCCATACTCCTCTTTAGCAGTTTTTTCCTGCCCATCGCGGATCTGCTTATTATTTCCTCCCCCGCAGGACATATCTCTCTGGCCCTGTTTGCCCTTTCAGGGTTGATCGTGATGGCAATTGTGTTGTTTCCGTTTATCAGGAGAAATAAAATCCACGTTTTCTGGTTATCGGCAGTTATTCTGTCAATCATCCCTCTCTGTGCCGGGCTGCCATCGAACAGGATGCTGGTTTTTACAAGTATCGGGGTGATGGGGTTTTTTGTAATGCTTTTAAAACAGATCACCGGGATTAAGAATAATCGTGAAGCAACCCGCCGCCGCTCCCCTGATTGCCGGTCTTACGGAAAGGGCCTTTACTGATGCGCCCATGCCTTCATATATCCGGATTTTGTCATCGAACATGCGTTCTCTTGTCATGAAAAGACCGGACAGTGCTTCTCTCATAATATCGCCGGAGGGAGGATATAATCCATAGCCTTCGGGGCATGTAAATCCGGAAAAGTCCATATATGTCCCTTTTATTCTGCCTGATATCGGTGCAGAAGTGATGCTGTAATCCTGTTTGTCATTTGCATTATCCATGCGTTCTGCATTTTTTATTCATTATTTATGCATTATGCATGATAATTCTTATTACTAAATTATCAAAAGCTTAGTTAACTCTTTATATGATAATGTGTTAGCTGAATTACTATTACGTGGCATGATTTGTGCATTACTCTTCATAAGAGGATGTTATGAAGATCGGATATGTAATAAAAGTAATTTGTTGTACACAAGCTTATTTATGGAGAAATAGCATCGATACGATTATCATAAAACCGCCTCCGTAATGAGATCATGGCTGATTTTGTTATTTAACTTTTACTAGAAGTTTTGTATTTAAAAAATATTTGCGGAGGTTTTATTATGAAATATTTTATTTTTATAATTATATTATTTTTTTTAGTTTCAGGATGTGAATGGATAGACTCTATTACGAAACCGCCGGCGACGCCATTGATGATTCAGGATTTTGAAGGTGAGGATCTTACACCGGATGGCGCCGAACCTGTAAATATATGGGGTTTTGTCGATTATTCATATCTCTATAATGGTGATGGAAATGAAGATGGAATAAATGAAACAACAAATGAAATTACGGCATTTTCCATTACATCCGACGGTGCGGATTCAACGTCCAGATCGGTCTCAATTATGTATAATATTGGCGATAATGATACACTTGATTATGACGGGGCTGCGATTGCCGGCTACGGCACCTACTCTGATTCTCCAATGGATTTATCCGATAGTTCAGGCATTAGTTTTTATGCAAAGGGAACGGGAATATTAACCTTGACAGTAGCTGTAAGAACAACTGAGCAAATGGCCATAAATGAAAATAATGATTACATTTTTACTGTAATAATAACCGGTGACTGGGCGTACTATACCGTACCCTGGGAAAATTTGGTTGCACCGGATTGGGGGAATAATATTCCTCCTATCGATCCGTCACAAGTAGAGTTGATAAACCTGAAAGTAGAAGAATTCTATGGAGTTCAGACTTCCGGGGAATTCAGTATAGATGAAATAGCAACATATATGGATTAATAAGTTTCCGGCGCCGGATGAAAAAATTATTATCCGGTGCCGGTTTTTTTATCTTCTAAATTTTATAGTCCAGGGGGTCGATCGTATGATTCCCGGATTTTTAAATCGGGACAAATGCCCGGTTCCGGAACCAGTCATGACTGAAACAACCTTACAGGTATATGAATTGCAAGATCCGCCGGGTATACAATTGTGGGAAAAATATTGAAAATTATACGTATTTACTGTACACATATAACATGAGATTATGTATTGTAAATCAGGCAGCCGTATCTGCGGGGAATTCCGAATGAAAAAGCAACAACTCTATTTTATATCAATCTTAACGAATACGGACAAGACAAAAAATTATTATGTTACGGAAGGCAAAAAGGGCAGGGCTTTAATAATTTTTAAACATGATTGTTTTATGGTACTCACGGAAAAAGGGTGGCAAAAGCAGGAACATAAGGATTTTCTTGCTGTTGAAATCGCGGATGACCAGGAAAACGTACTTGTCTATTATAAAAAAAAGAAACATCCGGAGAAAATAGCCATCCCCATTGTTGGTCCCGATGTACTTAAGCTCAAAGACGATCATATCGAAAAGGTCGTCAGGCAGATGAAAGAAGACGGTCTTACCTATGATGATTTCCTGGAAGAGTATTATAATGGCACCAACACAACCTATGGTTATAACAAACAAACGGGGAAGTACACGGTTACTAAAATAGATATTGTGGCGGCATCTTTCTTTAATGTAGAGGTTATCAGTGTCGATGAGCTGAAGTCATTACTAATGAAAAACGCTTCGCTGCATGAATTGCGTGAACAGGGTTTTGATATTTGATTCTGCATAATCCGGATACCTTTCCGGCACCGGCAGAGTGTCTTGTTCTTATCCGACTTTTCCCGACTCGACCTTTTCCACTTTAATCTCTTTACCTGCGGCCTTGAGGGGTATCCCCCGGAACCTGACGGTAAAATTTTCCACAGTCATGGGCACGCTGAAAAAAGCATCAATATCAATCTCCTGAGTATTCGGGGTGGAATTATTGACCGTGATAATCTCGCCGATTTCACAATCCGGGCTGATCACTTCCACCACCTTCTTGTTTTTGGTTTCCGCTGCCAGCAGCATACCTTCGCTTCTGGTCCCTTTAAGTTCCGCCGGCTTCAGATTGTATGCGACAATAATTTTTTTATCGAGCAATTCCTCTTCCGTGTAATATTTTACCAAACCCGAGACAATCTGACGGATTTCGCCATTGCCCATATCAACCTTTTCAATATAGAGCCGGTCGGCTTCGGGGTGCTTTGTGATCTCGATAATTTTCCCGACCTTAAGCGAAAGTGTGCCGAACTCTATCGCCGGGTCCGGTTTGATCCCGCTGAATCTGTCACGAAGTTCCTCCGCTTGTTTTTTCTCGATTTTTTTAAAGAGAATTTCAGGTTGGTTGATAGGTTTGTTGCCGATATGTTCGTAATTTCCTATTTTATCATAGGAGAGTTCATCCTTTGATAAATTCAGGGTTTTGAATACTTTTTCTACCGTAGCAGGAATATAGGGCCATAATAAAATAGAAATATCTTTCGTAAATCCGGCGAGTTCGCCTATGATCAATCCGGTTTTTTCTTTATCTGTCTTTACCAGAGCCCAGGGCTCGGAATCCTGAAAATGCTTATTGCCGATTGAACAGACCTCAAGCACTTTTAAGAGAGCTTTTTTTAGTTCCAGTTCTTCCAGATTGCCTTTTATTTCATCCAGAACGGAAGAAAATTGTATGGAAGCTAAAAAGCCGCTGTTTTTTGCATCGAATGCCGGAATTATTCCATCAAAAAATTTATGAACAAACTGCAATACCCGGTTCACCAGGTTTGCATAATTAGCGATGATTTCTCCGTTCACTTTTTCCATAAAGTCCATCCAGTAAAACTGGGTGTCATTTTTTTCCGGGCGGTTTCGCAGCAGATAGTACCGGAATAAGTCCGCGTCTATCCCGGTCTCTTTGGCGTGGTCCCCGAAAACGCCGGTCCCGGCACTTTTGGAAAACTTTGCATCCTCATAATTCAAGTATTCTGTTGAACTGATAGATCTGACCATAGTCCAGGGCTGTCCCGTACCGATCAAGGTTGATGGAAAAATAACCGTGTGAAACGGGATGTTGTCTTTCCCCATAAATTGATACAAATCTACTTCATCGGGATTCAACCACCACTCCTCCCAGTTGTCCATAAAAGCTGCGGTGATCGATATGTACCCGATGGGCGCATCAAACCAGACATAAAATACCTTGTCTTCATATCCTTTTAACGGGACGGGGATACCCCATTTTAAGTCCCGTGTAATACATCGTTTTAATAACCCCTGATCGAGCCATCCCTTTGTAATACTCAGGGCATTATGAGACCAGTTTCCCACACGGGACTCCTTATCAATCCACTTCTCCAATTCCGGCCTGATTTTATGGAGATCAAGAAACAGGTGGTGAGTTTCTTTAAAAACCGGAGTTTTTTCGCATACTGTACATTGCGGCTCTTTGAGTTCCACTGCGTTTAATAATTTTCCGCAGCATTCACACTGGTCCCCTTTTGCATTATCGTAAGCACAATGGGGGCAGATACCTTTGACATATCTATCTGCCAGGAACATCTTGTCATGTTCACAGTAGGGTTGGGTCAAAGTATCTTCAACAATAAAATTATTCTCATAGAGCTTTAAAAATATTCCCTGAACAATCTCTGTCTGTTTGGGATCGCTGGTGCGTCC
>JAFGRV010000652.1 GCA_016934975.1 Spirochaetales bacterium
ATTCGTATTATCAAAATAATAGGTGGAGTTCCGGATAAGGCATCCGGATTTGTTTTGATATCAGATTGGGAGGAAATATGAATGTCGTAAAAAATTATCGAAAAATGTGTATGATCGTGGTGATCATGTGTATCTATGGTTTTGCATTTGTCCCGGGATTATCTGCCGAACTGATTATTTCCGAGTATGTGGAAGGGAGCAGCTATAATAAAGCCCTGGAACTCTACAATACAGATACTATCACGGTGGATCTCGAAATTGACAATTATATTATAGAGATGTATTTTAACGGGAACACGTCTCCGGGGATCACCATACATCTTTCAGGTCTTATCGATGGCGAGGATGTCTTTGTCCTTGCCCACGAACAGGCAGACCCCGTCCTCTTCCCTGTCGGTGAAGTGGATCAGTTTGGCGCCGGGGGATGGTTTAACGGAAACGATGCGATCGTCCTTAAACGCGGGGGAACCGATGGGTTTATCGTGGATTCTATCGGTCAAGTAGGTATGGATCCGGGAAGTGAATGGGGAAGCGGTCTTGTATCAACAAAAGACAATACCCTGCGGCGGAAATTGTCGGTTGTAACAGGGGATCAGTATACCGGAGATGCATTTGATCCCGGACTTGAATGGGAGGGCTTTGAACAGGATTCCTTCGATAACATCGGTGTTTATGGAAAATCAAGCTTTGAACCTGCCCTCGATATCATCATCAATGAGATTGATGCGGATACGGACGGGACGGATATTCTTGAGTTCATCGAACTTTATGATAACGGAACTGGAAATACTTCTCTGGACGGTCTGGTAGTGGTGTTGTACAATGGGAATGGCGATGTATCATATAATGCTTTTGATCTGGACGGATATACCACAAATCCTGACGGGTATTTTCTCCTGGGAAATGTTGCGGTGCCCGGTGTGGATCTTGCCTTTTCGAATAACGGATTACAGAATGGTGCTGATGCTGTCGCGCTGTATGCGGCAGATGCGGCGGATTTTCCCAACGGAACCGCGGTTACTACATTAAATCTCCTGGACGCCGTGGTCTATGATACGAACGATGCGGACGATGAAGGCCTCCTTGTTCTGCATCATCCCGGAGAACCCCAGTTAAACGAGGGGGGAGGTGACAATGGAAGTGAATTCGATTCCTTGCAGCGTTCTCCGAATGGTGCGGGTGGTCAGCGGAACACCCAGGCGTTCAGCCAATTCCCGCCAACCCCGGACGCGCCGAATAACGAGATGATTGTTCACCCGGAGCATATATCAATCTTTGATCTCCAGGGGGAAGGTCATCTATCAGCCTATATTAATGAAAAAATCACTACCTCCGGTATAGTGACAGCCACACTTTACAATGGTTATTATCTCCAGGACCCGGTAGGTGACTACAACCCCATAACATCAGACGGGATCTTTGTATTTACAGGCTCTTCACCGGAAGTGACTCCGGGAGATGAAGTCGAGGTAACCGGGAAAATAAGTGAATATATTCCCGGGGGTGCTTCTACGGGAAACCTCTCTACAACGGAGATCGTCTCGCCGGAAACCGTAATCGTCTCAACCGGGAATCCTCTTCCCGAACCTCAGGTAATCGGACATAACGGTTTATTTCCACCGGTGGACATAATCGACAATGACGGGCTTACTCTTTTTGATCCCATGGAAGATGGTATTGATTTCTATGAAGCTCTCGAGGGGATGCGTGTTATGGTGGAAGATGCAGCGGCAGTGAGTCCGGTTAACAGCTACAATGAGATCTTTGTTGTTCCCAATCGCGGGACAGGTTGTACCGGTATCAATAGCCGCGGAGGAATTACCTTGCAGCAGGACGACTTTAATCCGGAGCGAATACAGATCCAGGTTGATAAAGATCTCTTACCGGAATTTGATCCCGTTGTAAACACAGGGGATCTCCTTGGTAATGTAACCGGAATTGTGAGTTATAACTTCGGGAATTTTGAAGTGCTGGCAACAGACACTTTCCGGGTGACATCAGGTAATCTTGAACCTGAAACAACCACTCTCTTTAAATCCGGAAATTCATTCACGATCGCGGGTGTTAATGCGGAGAACCTTGATCCCAATGATGAAGATGGGGACACCGATATTGCTTCCGGTAAATTTGACAGGATCGCCCACATCATATCAAACAACCTTTCCTCTCCCTCGATCGTAGCTCTCCAGGAAATTCAGGACAATGACGGGAGTATCGATTCCGGAAATGTTGATGCGGATCTGACATATCAGGTCTTGATTGATGCAATCCTTCAGGCAGGCGGCCCGGCGTACGATTATATCGATATACCACCTGTAGACGGCGAGGACGGCGGCCAGCCCGGTGGAAATATCCGGGTTGGGTTTCTCTATGATCCGAAACATATAAAGGTTGTCCCGGGATCGATCCGGAAAATAACAGATCCCGATCTCACCGACGGCGATGCCTTTGAAGCGAGCAGAAAATCCCTGGCAGTCACTTTTCTTTTTAAGGGAACACCCTTTACTATCATTAATAATCATTTTGCATCAAAAGGCGGGAGCACTCCTCTTTTCGGTCAGATCCAGCCCTATGTGAACGGAAATATGGAAAAAAGAATTGCCCAGGCGGGGATTATTAATGATTATGTCGATTCGCTTCTTGCTGCTGATCCCGGATGTAATATTATTGTGATAGGAGATTTAAATGAGTTTAACTTTGAAACACCTTTATTAGTCCTGGAAGGAGAGGATAATCAGGTACTCTTTAACCTTATAAATAACGAACCGCCGACAGAACGATATTCTTACATCTTCGAGGGGAATTCTCAGGAACTTGATCATATTCTTGTTTCCCGTTCCCTGGCAGACTCCGTAGAGATGGATATTGTTCATGTAAACTCCGAGTTTTCAATACAGGCAAGTGATCATGATCCCACACTCTTAAAAGTATCCCTGCCCCGGACCGGGAGGAAATTTCACGCTTTTAGAAATTTCTTTACGCATTGTCGTCTCCGGTCGATGTGGCGTGAAACCCTCCATCCCGGATGCAATAGATTCCTGCCGGAACATCACTGCATATCGAAACAGGTGAAAGAATCTGATAAGTGAATGCAGAATATAAGAATAAGTGTTTTTATTTAATTGATCTTATCATCAGGAAAACAAAGTAACACAAAAAAGGGGTGATCCGAAATATTTCCGGATCATCCCTTTTAAACCTCAGCAGAGTTTGATTTAACAAAACTGTGAAATCAATCCCACATAATATTGTGCTATTAGAAGTGCGTCCACTATATCTGCCCACGCCCTCCGGGCTTTGGGTGCCCACGCCCTCCGGGCTTTGGGCTTGGAGTTTTCTTCGAAAACTCCACACCCACGAAGTGGCGTGGATCAAACTCACACATCAGCAAAAGTTGGTTATCAATCCCACATAATATTGTGCTATTAGAAGTGCATCCACTATATCTGCCCACGCCTTCGGCTTTGGGCTTGGAGTTTTTTTCCAAAAAACTCCACATTAACAAAACTGCGAAATTAATCCTACATAATACTGTGCTATTAGAAGTGCATCAACAATGTCTATAGATCCATTACAATTTGTGTCTGCCCGGTTTGCATCGAAATTGGCGGGGTTCAGATTGACATAATATTGTGCAATAAGGAGTGCGTCGACGATATTGATTGAACCGTCATTATTCACATCCCCGAGGTTGGCCGGGGGCGATGTAGGCGCCTGGGTAACCACATTTGTGGGGGCAGCCGTCGGATCGGGGGTTGTTGTTCCGCCTCCGGAGACCAGGGTGGTAATACTTGACCCGGGAAGGTTCACGCTGAAACTGCTGCCGGAAACAGAGACGCTGCCGGAAGCAAGGTTCGATGAGCTTGTGGTTGTATAGGTACTGAATCCGGAAGCCGTTATATTGCTTAAGCTGAAGGATTGTGAAACTGTGGAAGAATTCCTGTTCACCGCGACGATGACCAGATCCGTGCCTTTTTTATAGGCTGTCGTATAGACATTTGAACTCGGACTGGCTGTGCAGGATATTTTATTGAATCCCGGGCGCACATATCTGGCAAAGTGAGCCATCACATAACCGGTTTTAGTGATGGTACCGTCTTCTTCTATGGGTCCGTAGTATCTTTTAATATACCACCACACGTACATACTGTAACCGGCATTCATACAGTCGTGAAGTTCTTTGGCAACATTCATGGATTTGTTCCAGTCATTTCCATTGGTATTTGAATCCACATAGTGCTCGGTCATCCAGACTTCCTTGCCCGGGTTAAAATAGGTAGGACTTGCGCCGTAGATATGACCGGCGATATATGTTGTATTTGAGCGTGCGCCGGAATTGTTTAAATATTGATTGATAAAGTTTTGATCCATATTAAAGGGTTCGGGAGCGAAAATCGGGGCCCCGCAATTATTGCCCTGGGCAGCCACAAAATTCGCCACATCAGTTGCGGACATTTCCATGGATTCATAACTTACCGTAATATTCGGTTCGTTGATAGGACTGATGGCGTCTATTCCGCTGACAGTATTGCAGAAGTTCCGTAAGTGGGTTGCATATGCCGCATAGGAACTCGTGCTCAGATTACCCCCCGTGGTATTATTATTGGTTTTCATTGAAGCCGGGGCAGACCATGCTGATGCGATAACCATGGCGCCGTTTGCTTTGGCAGCATCAATGCTCGCCTGGTTTGCGGCCCAATCCGCGCTGTTGGGAGAAACCCGGACCCGGAGTACGCTGAATCCCAGACCATTGGTGACTGAAAAAGCCGTGTTCCGGTCGGCGCTGTTCATATCATCTCTCCAACCGATGATATTGGCCGCGCCGAATCCCCTGATATATTGCTGAACCGTGTTTGCATTGATAGTAGCTGTTTGAGCATTAACATTAATAACGGACCATGAAAAAAACAGCAGTATGCTCAAAAATAACAAAGATAATTTTTTAACCATAGAAAGCCTCCATTTAATTTTAAATTATACACTTCAAAATAATTTTTCTCATTGTAATAGAATCGTATTATATAATAGTAGAAATTTAGCGAGTAAAATATTAAAATTCGGACTTTTATTGAATATCAAAGCGGACCCGGTTTTGTATAAAAGGAGACGGCGGGAAGTTATTTTATTCTGTAATGAAAGACCCCGGTGTCTCATTAAAAAACTTGACAATTTATAAATTGATGATACTATAAAAGAAATTATAGTGGAATGGTATACTAAAAATATCTGGAATACGGTATTTCCCGTATTAGTGGTTTTCCATTTTCTTATATAATAATGAAATAAACGAGGCTAACGGGTTAACGGCTTGAGGAAAACCTTTTAAGTGGGAGTAAATTTAAGGAGATAAAAAATGGAAAACTTTAAACATTATAAAATCGTAATGATCTTTATTGTTCTCATTATCTGTGTTACGACCCGGATGAATGCCCAGGAATGGGGTGATGTCAATAATAGTGCCACAATCGATATTGTCGATGCACTCCTTATTGCACAGTATTACGTGGATCTTCCTGTGGATAATTTTAACAGTACTGTTGCCGATGTAGACTGTAATGGAACTATTAATATTATTGATGCCCTTTTAATCGCACAGTTCTATGTTGGTCTCATATTTGATTTTCCCTGCACCCAGACCGAGGTACCACTCCCTGTCTCACTGCTCTATGTCATGCATTATCTCGCACCCGATGCATCCACGGCAGACACACTAAGGGATATAAAAGGCTCCGGATTTGATACGTGCATCATCTTTTCCATCGATGGAAATTCTGAAGGTAATTTCACCTTTTTCGGCAATCCCTTTTTTACCGACGGTAATTATGTCGGGCCTGCGGATTGGCCGGAAAAAATCAGATCCTTGAAAACAGGGACAACGTCTATTAAACGCCTTGCATTCTGTCTGGCTGGTCCATATGGAACGTATAAAACCTACATGGATCATTATGGGACAGGGCCTGAAACTGCATGGTATAGAAATTTTGCAAGACTTAAAGAACTGACCGGGGCAGATGCCATAGATTTTAATGATGAAAATTTGTATGACGTTAATACGATGGTACGAATAGGTCTGATGCTCGATACTATCGGGTACAAGGTATCTCTCTGTCCGTATAATAACTCAAATGTCTGGAGGAATGTATATTCACAACTCGGTGATATTGTGGATTCCATAAATCTCCAATGCTACGATGGCGGGGCTTACAATAATGTCGGTACCTGGAATACTTATTTCGGTGGGCTTAAAGTAACACCTCTGTTCTGGACAAAACATGGAGACGGTACCGGAGATACCTACCTCACCGCCGAGACGAAAGTAAGAAATTGGAAAAATTCATACGGCATTATTTCCGCCGGGGCCTGGCAGTATTCGGATATGAGAGATTACAACGGAGGAACAGCGGCGCAATTTAATACAGCTATCAGAAACGGACTGCATTAGAAAGCGTATGACGGCTGTGGACATTCACCTGTCTGTTATCGAGCTGGTTGTCCGGATCATGTAAATAAAAGCCCCGGGTAAAGTGATTGCCGTATAACGAAAAAATATTATGCAAACAGATGCCCTGCTCCGGATAACCTGACCACGGGAGTGTTATCACAACAAATCAAAGAACTTATTTTTGAGTATGTTCCGGCCGGCTGCATTTTTATTATAAGTTTATATCATGTCATTATCCATTGAAAAAAAAGGACCTGAGTTATCCCAGGTCCCTTGAATTACGTTATAGAATATTACTTTTAGTTTCCGACAATTGCATCGTACTTGGCTCTTCGCTCATCGATGATGGCCTGTCCGCCGGAGTTCAGATAATCTTTCATACCGGCGTCATAAACTGCGTCGAATTGATCCGGTTTTGCAACAACTGCCTTAACCAGTAAATTGTCCCGTTTCTCTTTGAGTGCCGGTCCCATGCCTTCTTCGGCTTTGATTTCACCTACATTGAAATTCGGAGTAACCCGTGAATCATGTTTCATGATTGTATAGGATTTTTCCAGGTATCTCTTGTCGACGCCTGCATAAGCAAGGGCAAGGGATTTGATATTCAATGCCTGATCCCCAAGGTCCAGACCATTAATGAGGATTGTATAATCGATGTTGTTCGGGGAGTTCATAATCTTTTCACCCTTTGCGGCAATAGCTTTAATTGAGCCGTCCGCCTGTTTCTCATGGTTAACGCCCTCTTCTCCGATCTGGAGGAATCTGCGGTTTTCAAGTGTGGCGATCCATTCGAGATACATCAGGGATGAGACCGGATCTTTGTTGGTGGATGGGAAGAAGACTTTGCGGTCGACAGGTGCGCTGAGATACTTTCTGTATTTTCCCGCGTCATTCTTAAATGGCTCGATAGCGATATATGCTGCATCCGGCCCGACCAGCTTTTTCAGATTGGCATGAATACCATTGTCGCCGTCGCGGTAGGGTAAATCCCAGTTGCCGCAAAAAGCACCCACATAACCGGCTTTCGTCAGGTTACCTTCGGTCTGGTCACTCGGTCCGTAAAGAGGGAAATCTTTCCAGATAAGACCTTCATTGTACCATTTATTCAATACCCGGTAGCCTTCCTTGATACCGGGCCATAATGTCCGTCTATCGTCGAAACCGTTGATATACATCTCTTTATCCGTGATACTGTCGGGAACGAAGGATGTTGACAAAGGATCCGCACGCCAGCCGACATCGGTGCTCATGGCAAAAGGAATCATCTTGTCCGCGCTATCCCCGAGGAGAGTTTTTGCATTATCCTTAAAGGTTTTCAACATCGCTTCAAACTCTTTAAGGCTGGTCGGTTCTTTAATGTTCAGTTTTTTTAGCCAGTCTTCACGGACGAAAACGCTGTTACGCATATTGTTGAACAGTAACGCCTCAATGGCCCATACGGTGCCTGTTTTAGGATCCCTGTCCCAGTAAATGTTCCGGTCCCCCAGGAGATTCCACAGGTTAGGAAGCTTGTCTTTATATTGTTTCAGATAGGGAGCAAGGTCCAGTACGCCGCCCATATTAGCATAGGTTTGTACTGTCGGGTAACTGTATGTAACACAGATATCCGGTGCTTCTTTGGCAGCAAGCAGGTTGTTCAGTACTTCGACCTCGGTCCAGCGGGGTACGGGCTTGAAGGTGACATTGACGTTATAATCCCGGAGCATTCCTTCTTTAATAAAGTCGGTGAAAAAATTGTCTTCCGGCTTGGAACCACCGGGGTTACTGCGATCATATATCTCGACAGTAATGGACTTTGGTCCATCGGATTTTTTTTCTTCCTGCTTTCCTGTTGCAAATGCAGATGCTGCAATCAGAGTAATACAAAAAAGAATAAGTAAAATTTTTTTCATAACAATCCTCCTTAAATATATTGTTAGACACAACGTGTCGGGAGCACTATTTATTCCTTTATCGCACCCAGGGTAACACCTGTGATAAAGTATCTTTGGAGCCATGGATAAACCAACAGGATCGGTACGGTGGCGAACATGATAGTTGCCGCCTTAAGGGTCTCCGAGAGTCCCGGTGGTGCGAAGCCTTCCTGTGTCGTGACCTCGATATTTGTGATGGAGTTGATGATATTGTATAGCAGCAATTGAATGGGGTAATAAGTTCTGTCGTTCATAAACATCAGGGCGTCTGAAAACCCGTTCCATCGTCCGACAGCATAGAAAAGGCAGAGGGTGGCGATTACCGGGGTGGAGAGAGGCAGGTAAATGGTGAAGAGTATCCGTATGGGCCCTGCGCCGTCTATTTCCGCGGATTCCCGAAGACTCTCTGGGATTTGCAAAAGAAAACTGCGCATGATGATCATGTAGAATACATTCAAACAATACGGAATGATAAGAACCACGGGTTTGTTGAGCATTTTTAAATCATTAAGGAGCAGATACATCGGAATCGTCCCTGCGCTGAAATACATGGTGAAGATAATAAATGTGCTAAAGAACCATCGCCCTTTGAGTTTCCTGTAGGTAAGGGGGTAGGCACAAATAGTGGTCATTACCAGGGATACGACGACACAAATGGCCGTTAATATTGCGGTCCAGGCAAGGGACCATGTATATTTGTTGTCAGTGAGTACCAGGTAGTAAGCATCGAAATTAAAGCCTTTGGGCCATAGGGTCACCTCGTTGCGAATCAACGACTCCGTGGAACTTAAGGAGCGGGCTAAAATGTTCAGGAGGGGCAGCAGGCAGATGAGAATGAGCAGGCAACAGATAAAAATGACAATCCAATCACCGATGTTTATTTTTTTTACATTAACCATGTTGAATGTCCTCCATTACATAATTCCCCTCTCGCCGAATTTTTTCGCCAGTCCATTTGCCATGAACAGGAAAATAACGCACACGGCGGACTGGAATAATCCGACGGCAGTTGTCAGCGAGAATTGAAGGCCGCGGATACCATATGTATAGACAAATGTGGCGATAACATTGGATACGTCTTTTACCAAATTATTACCCAGGGCATATGGCCGGTCGAATTCACTTCCCAGAATGCGCCCGAGGCTTAAAATCAGGAGAATGACAATTGTAGGACGAATGGATGGTAAAGTGACGTACCAGATCTTTCTGAAACGGCCCGCCCCATCCATCGCTGCGGCCTCATACAATTCGGGGTTGATACCCGTGATCGCTGCCAGGTAAATGATGGTGTTCCAGCCGACGCTTTGCCAGATTCCTAAAAATACATAGGTAAACACCCAGTGTATGGAACTGTTCAAAAAAGGAACGGATTCGATCCCCATACGGTTGAGCAAAATATTTAAAAGACCTGATGAGGGAGCTAAAAGCTGGACAGCCATCCCGGAAATAATAATCCACGAAAGAAAGTGGGGGAGGTAAGCGACAGTCTGGGTGAATTTTTTGAACCACTTTATCCTCAGCTCATTAAGCAACAGGGCCAGTAGAATCGGGGCGGGGAAACCTACCACCAGATCCAGGAGATTAAGCATAATTGTATTCCGCAGTGCGTAAAGGAAATCACGGTTAGAGAAAGCCTTGATGAAGTACTCGAGGCCATTGTTATCCGCCCAGGGCATCTCCCAGGCACTTTTAATGATGGTATATTTTTTGAATGCAACCTGGATATAGGTCATCGGTATATATTTAAAAATTATGAAGTAAATGATGGGGAGAATCAACAGGAGATAAAGCGTTCCGTAGCGATGTAAATAGTCACCTATCTTCTGCTTTTTTTTTGGTGCAGATAATGATTGAGTTGAATCAGCATTCTTCACTGCCACTCCCTCCTCTCTTTGTCAAGCTCCGGCGCAATTCTATCTCATCACAAAAAATTATGTTAATTGAAATGAAAAACACTGTCAAGCCTGGCAAAGCATATTGATTTTTTTTGTGCACATCCCACCCTCACCGCCTCGCTAAACCGGTACAGGAATTGAGGCTGTGCCGCAACCTTCTTTGAGTACAAAGACTAAACAAGGTTGTCCGATAACTTTCTTCCAATTATATATGGTATGGTTATTTGACAACCTGAATTGTTTCTGCTGTGAGTTTCGATACCTCGCTTCCCGGCAGCAGAAAAATACAACGCCTCATTAAAATTTGCTATGACTGACTCCGGATTCCAGTTGTCACTTCCCCTCAGAATGTCGGTGACTGTAAAAAGGGCTGCTTCCGTATCAGTTAATTGGGGACGGTATAAATTAATTTCCCCCCCGGCTCCGGTACTTTTATACTCACCGAACCTGGCATTCTGCCATATATTTTCACTCATATTACACCATGCTGCAATATGCGCCCCCATTGTGCAGCAGAGATAATGACAGGAACCTGTCTGATCCCAGGGGCGTCCCAGGTTGACAGAGCTTGTCCCGGTCCCGGAATTCGCCGTGAGTTGACAATCTATAAAAACAAGACCGTATTGTGATGAAGAACTCGTATTCGGTGCAGTCATTGTCGAACCGGTGACAGTGCGGTGATAAATCTCGCAGTGAGTAAAAACGGCGGTCGCATCACCGAAGATAAAATTCGTTCTCCCCGCGATATAACAGTTCTTGAAGTACTGCCTGTACTGTGTACCGCGATTGTACAAGGTGTCCTGATATCCGGTGATCCTGCAATTAATATATATCTGGCGATCTCCCAATGGCTCCAATGCCACGGCCTGTTTTCCTGAAGCACTCGAATTGAGGTAGTCAAAGGAATTTTCAAAAGTGAGATTATCGGCAATAAAATTATTGGGTCTGATAAACGTACTCACCGTTCCGCTGGTACTTCCGACGAGGCTGTTATAATTATTGTAGGTCAGAATGGTTGTGGATGCGTTTTCACCCACAAGGCGCAGATATGTTTTTGTTGCTGGAATATCGATTACTTCATGGTAGATCCCGCTCTTTATAAAAATGATAAACCATGATGTGCGATTGTCCGCTATTGCGTTAACAGCACTCTGCACCGATGTATAATTTCCGCTGCCATCCTTGGCGACCACGAGATCGTAGGCGAGAGGCACCGGTGTCCGGTTGCAGCCGGGGAATGCAGTAATAAGTCCTACGTAGTATTGTGCTACTAAGAGTGCATCCACAATATCTATGGAAGAATCGCAATTGACATCCGCAGCAGTGAGGTCAAAATCGGCCGGGTTTAATCCCACATAGTACTGCGCCATGAGGAGTGCATCGACGATATCAATTGTTCCGCTTGAATTTACATCACCGGTTAAGGTGGTTTTGGGAGTTGCTGTGGGAACAGAAGTCGGCTGCGGTGTGCTCTGGCTTTGCGGAGGCTGGTCACCGGCAAGTTCATTAAGGTATTCTTCAATATTTGTATACCCATCGCTATCGATATCACCATTATTATCAGCCCCATGGGGATTCATTCCATTGTTCTGCTCCCATTCGTCGGGCATACCGTCCTGATCCGAGTCCGGGGGTGCCGGACCACCGGGGACAGTACCGACATTCCCGGGAATACCATTATCATCCTCCGTATTTATTATTGAACCGAGTGTACCCAGCGATGTAAGCTGATTGATGAGAACCTTATCAACATCATCCCGGACCAATGAAGCTCCCACATCGTTCACGACATTGTGATATGCTTCACCTGGTGTCATAAATTTGCTTACTCCAAAGTAGGGAAAGGGTGATGAAACAAAGGTAACCGGGCCGTATTCCGCATTTGTTACCGGAGAGCCATCGAGGGACCCGTTTCTGTTTTTATCCCAGTAATTTTGTGAAGCATACACATAAAAGCTGGGTGTTGCACTGTTAAAACAGTTGCCCACGGTACTCGGACCATTTATAAAATAATTACCCATAATATTTGCTTCGGAAACACCTTCGGTATCTCCTAAAATATAGCCGTTCTCTGCCCAGTTATAGATTACATTGTTTATATACTCCTGCGGTCCCCTGCCTTTTGGGTTCCTCGTTTTGTTATCGATCCATAATGTTCGTAATACGGAAATTTTACCGGACTGCATTAAACCGCCGGTTGAATGGTTTGTATTGTTAATTCCCTGGCCGATGATACAATTTTGAATCGTGACATTATCGATCCCGGTTCCATTAATATCGAAGGTCCCGTCCCGGCCCCAGGTGACGGATACATGGTCAAACATATAATCTGTATTTGCCGAAATACCCACGGCATCTTTACCGTCATCACCATTCTTGCCCATTCGTATTCTGATATATCGGATGATGCTGTTTCCCGAGTCATCATTCAATGCAATACCATTCCCGTAAATGGTGATCCCCCCACCTGGTGCGGTTTGTCCGGCAACCGTGACATTATTATGTATGACAATCCGCTCATCAATCCTGATTATTCCCCCTACATCAAATACGACAATTCTATTTGACTGACTAACTCCATCTCTGAATGATCCGGATCCCGAATCGTTAAGATTGGTAACATGATAAACATTTCCCCCCCGGCCGCCTGCTGCAAATCGTCCGAAACCCTCGGCACCCGGAAAGGCAAGCTGCTGGCTGTAAAGGGAAAAACAGAGTGTGACCATGACTATAATGCAAAGGACTTTAAATACCGGTTTACTTTTACTCATGTTTATTTCCTTTATTAATTAAAATTTGCTCTCCATATATACCGGTTTCCCGTTACTGTGTTCCTAAAAAAGAGAGGGTTTTCCCGGAACCTGATTGAATATTTTACAATTATTTTTATTGACTACTTATATTTTGAACAGGAAAAAGTTCAAAAAAGATAAATTATACCGAAAACCATCTGGTTTTTCGATATTTCCCATAATAGTGGTTTCCCATTTCTTTATATTTGAAGGAAATAAACAACACCGACGGTTTATCAGGTGATGAAACCAATGAATTGGGAATATATTATAAAAGGGGATGCCTGACATCGTATCAGGTCATCCCCGTTATGAAAGAGGAGTAATTTTACTCTAACAAAAGTTTGTTATCAACCCAACATAATATTGCGCTACCAAGAGTGCATCCACAATATCAAGGTTGCCGTCGCAATTTGTGTCGGCTTTTGATTGATCAAAATTTGCCGGGTTGAGTCCCACGTAATACTGGGCGATAAGGAGTGCGTCTACGATGTCGATTGTACCACTTCCGTTGACGTCCCCGAGGGTCCCGGTCACTGCCGTCGGGGCCGGGGTTGGTGCCGATGTACTCCCCGAGTCACCGTAGACTGCAAATTCCCACAAAGAATAGCCCCATTCCCAGGTGCCATGGGCCATTCCATACATCCGGACATATCTCCCGGTTCCTGAAACAGAGAGATCGTCTGTTCCGCCGTTCCCATTATAATCCGTGAGGAGATCTGTCCATGTATTCGCGTCATCGGATACCTGAATTTTATACTGGGATGCATATGCCGCCTCCCAATAGAGAATGACTCGTGATATTCGGGTGGATGATCCAAGGTCTACATATATCCACTGGGGATCACTTTGGGAAACCGACGCCCAGCGGCTTGATACGCTTCCGTCAACAGCGTTTTCTCCTGCAAACTCCGGACTCTCGGAGGAGGAAACAGTAACAGACTTCCCCATGGCAATATTGCCGTCAGGGGTCGGAACAGGCGAAGGACTCGGCACCGGGGTAGTACCTGTAATAGAAGCGGGCCTTTTCGCGGTATTCTTGATACTGTTAGTATGTGTTACCGCGACTTCACGACCCCACCCAAAGAGGGAATTATAGGTTGAATCGGTGGTCATGTCGAGAAATGTCTGGGGATTGTTGCCCGGTCCCCAGGACCATGCGAGCCAGCCTATCTGATTTGCAGTACACTGATCGATGATCAAAAGGTACGGAATATCGCAATTCCCGGTTTCGTCCCATTTGTTTCCGAACTCACCGACCACCAGGGGCAGATTGAGGGAAACGGATTCCGCGATTTCATCAATTACTTTCTGATCCGTATTACCCCAGCAATATGGCCACCACATGTGAATGGAAAAAAGCAGGTTCGCATCCGGATCTTTGGAGATCAGGTACGGTCCGTTTGCCTGGAGGCCGTCAATATTCTGACCATAACCCGATGCATCGATCATGATGGGTACATGAATGCCGGCATTCCTCATCTGTTTAACAGCGCTTTCATACCCCGCCCGGTAATCGGCATCGGACACAGTCTGTCCGCATTCATTCGCGATATTGACGATGAGGTATTGTTCATGTCGTTTAAGTACCTCTACCACATCGGGGCGGCACCAGTAATCCACACATTCCTGAAGCCCGGACCATTCGCCGGTGGCATCGTGAAGCTCAGGGATCGGGATCATGTTGTTGATTCTGCAATTGTAAATCGCCAGATCGAGCTGTTCCGGCGTTCCCGATACTCCCCAGACGATCCGGACACTATTTGCCCCGGTTTTCGCGATTTCCTCATAAGAAGGGACACCATCGATATCTGTCCAGATAATCATCTTGTTGACACCCACGAGTATCACTTTCTCTCCTGTATTGTCATAAAGGAACCTGCCCTGCACCCTGAAACCCGGGTAGGTTTGTGAAAATCCCTGAAGGCACAGGCAAAGGATAAATAGAATAACAAAGGTTTTTTTCATTTTTCTTATCTCCTTATTTTTTTCTTTCTGAAATTGGTATAACTAAGGAATCAAATCCTTTTTGCACACCTCATTTTGTATTAAAGTAAGAAAATATTCTTTGCATTTTTGCAGAAATACTGGGCATTTTGTTATTTGTTTGATTTTTTTTAATATTTCCAATCGCCCTTGGGTTACGGGCGAAATCAACGCCTTGTTAATAATGGCAGGAATATTGCAATTTTATGCCTATTCCTGAAGGATGATGTTCAAGTTTTACCATAAAATATTTATTTTTAGAAATAATACTTTGAAATTTATAAAATAAACAATTAAACTCTATTTGTAGACATCTATGTAATATAAAATATGACTTTGATAAAATATACTGGAGATTTTATCAGGGCAACGAAGAAAGGTGGATCAAAAAATGACTGATATGAGATTACAGGTAGTATCCCGTTCAAAACAGATTGCCCAATGCCAGATTAACGTGGATCTTCCCTTGTTATTCGGAAAAGTTATTTTCAAGCGTATCATTGATGAGTTTGTCGGGTATGGAAAGATGACTGCTGACTATTCCTGGATAAACGATCTTTTGGAAAGTAAAGTTTTTAAAAAGGACACTGAAGAAGAGTATAGAGAAATAGTTTTTAAGGAAGACATAAAAGACAGGTATGAAAAAAATATAATGCAGTATTTCATTTCAGTTAATGCGTATACAAAACTCACGGAAGGAAAGCAAATTCCCGATTATCAGAAAGATAAAATCTATAAGCAACTATATGACATTCGTAAATGTATTATCCGGAATAATGTACAAAAAATTATTGATATGTATAAACAGAATCATGCAGGAATTCAGGCATATACGACAATGATCAAGAATTATATAAGAAAAGCAATTGAAGTAGGTGCATCTGTCATTATTTTCCCGGAATTATCATTTGCTCATCTGGATTTGGAAACGGATGAAGAGTTTATGGAACTCACCCGGCGTTGCATTATAGTCGGGGGAGATATGGAGAATGTTGCGGGGACAGAATTGGAAGAAGTTTTAGAAGATAACAGAGTATTAATAAATAATAGAATTAAATTAATGCTTAAGGATTATAAGATTGTTAAAAATGATGAAGAGGTGACACTTGATAATGATGACAACTTGCTTGTGGATGGCTGTATACTTGAACCTTCTTCTATGTATAAAGAAATATTACCGGATATTATACGCTATATCCGGTGGAGAGATAATTATGAAGATTATAAAAATCTGGTAAAAAAAGGAAAAAAACCCCTATATTATAATGTTACTGTGATTTATATGGATATGTTACCTCCTGTTAAAAATATCCGGAAGAAATGTGTTCTTCCGCGAGAGATTAAATATAATATTATTTCGGGGAAGGGATATGCGGTTATAAAACCGGGATTATTCAATTTTATAATGATTAACTGTCGTGAAGCATTTGATAATATTCTTGGTGACAGTGCAGGAATTCAGAAAGAAATTATCAATATAATAAATTATACAAATACAAGTAAGACTATAAGTGTTGATGTCTTTAATTTACTTGAAATGATATCCCAGTTAAAACGAATGAGAGATCAGGATACTCCAATTACCGCCGCTGCTGTTATATCATATCAAATTACACGACCTAAGAATGCTTTTCGTAAAAACATCGAAACCTTATTTGGAGAGACAGATATCAGACTTTGTCTTTATACAAATACAGGTACCATTTACATGTTGAAAAATGATAAAGATTTTGAATATTACGGACAAACGGGATTATATTATAAACCATCATCCGGGGATTATGAAGGGTATATTAAACATCTTTTAAATGCCTATACCAATGTTATAAATTATGAATTATTACAAAATAACATCAATTTATTTTATTTGAAAAAAAACATCCGCTATGGTATGCTGGTTTCTTCATATCTGGACGATCCAAGACATCCCTATTTAACAGATTTACAGGTCTATCTGCCGGAGGAGAGCGAATTTGGGGAATTAGTCAAATTAAAACCCTATAAAAAGATCGCACAATGCCAAATCGTGGTTGATTTACCACTGTTATATGGCGCCGGGTTTTTCAAACGTATTTGGGATGTATTCAATAAAGGAAAAGAAAATGAAGAAAAATATAAAATAACGCCTGCTTATACCTGGTTAACAGAATTTACTGAAAAAGAGAGCATTAATGATTTTGATGAAGACATAATGCATTATTTTATTTCTGAACAGGCATATAAAAACCTTGGCAGTAAAGAAATTCCGAAAGACTATAAAGAATGTCCTGTATTCCTTCAGTTATATAAGATTCGTGAATGTATAATTAAACTACAGGAGTTAAAAAATCTTAATAAGAAAGAAGAAGAGTATGTTTGTGAGTGGGAACTTATTGATTTATTCAGAAGAAACAGCGCTGGTATCTCCGAATATAAAAAAATGATTAAAAGATATGTCAGGAAAGCGAAAGAAGCCGGGGCGGATATTATCATTTTTCCTGAACTATCTTTTACTAATCTGGAAATGGAGAAAGATGATGAATTTGTACATTTAGCCAGGGATTGTACAATTATCGCCGGGGGAATAAAGGAAGTCCCACCTTCTGAAGATAGGGGAGACATTCTGGAATATACTAAAAGAATAATTGAAGAAAGGAAAGATAAACCTTTACCTGATTATTTGAATGAAGATGAAAAACTCAAAATAAAAGATCAATATTATGATTGGATTAAAAATTACACTGACTATCGAAATTTTGTCACATCCGGGAAAACAAACAAAGCTCTTTATTATAATGTAACCTTGATTTTTAATAATGGGACTATATCTGAAGTCGCTAAGAATGTAAATGCATCCAGAGAAATAAAGCGAAACATAGTTCCCGGTGAGTTTAGTGACCCTGTCATAAACTCCCGGTTATTTAATATTATATTGGTGAACTGTGAGGATTTTACTATTCCTGATGATGAATATGAAGGACATAATAACCAGGTAATTGAAAAAATACTGGAGCAAAAAAATAAACCAATTACTGCCGCAGCTGTGATATCCTATAAAGAAGATCCAAATAGATATTTTCGAGAACCCTTTAAAAACTTATTTGATAAAACTGAAATAGGGCTGGCTTTATATACAAATTCCGGTACTACTGGTATGAAGGATATTTTCGGTCAGACAGGGTTGTTCTGTAGAAATGTAAGTATTGAAGATATTAGAAAATTCGATTCTATAAATGAAGCTGATGTCAGCCGGGAAAACGATAAACATATATACCGTATCGAGGATAATACTGAGATATTGCATATAGTAAAATTAGAAATGAATGAAACCGGGGCCGGTTCCCGAATTTATTTCGCCCCAGGCTGTCGATGCGGTATGCTTGTTTCTTCTTATCCTTATACTGATGATGAGATAGGACCATGTTTAATCGATATGGAAATTTATTTACCCAAAGACAGTGAAAACGGTGAACTGGAACTTGTTTAGAAAAATGAAAAGAATTTAAAATTATTTCGAAGATAAGAATGATTATATAGAAATTTGAAAAAGCTGACATCCTGAGGATTGGAAATGAAAAAGTCTGCTCATGATGATTCCCCTTGAAAATACTACATTAATGAAGTATTTTATAAATACGGGGAAAGGTTAAAATGGGACGAAAATGAACTGGTTAACTCATATTTATTTTTCTGATGGAAGCAAAGAGAATATGTTAGGAAGCTTTCTCGGCGATTTTTTAGCTAATAGTAGTTGGAATACAGATTATGATGAAGCGATAACAGCTGGGATAAAAAATCATTTAAGATTAGATCAAATCGGGACCTGCCATCCGGTTTTTTCTAAATCTTGCAATCGTATTTCAAAAAAAAATACTCATTATGCTATGATACTTATTGATGTTTTTTATGACCACTTTCTTTCAAGGGATTGGGAAATTTATTCAAATACTCACTTGCCGGAATTTATCGATTCATTTTATAAAGTATTGATACAGTTTAAGTCGATATTACCGGAAAAATTATTAAAAATAATGCCAAAATTAATCAATGAAAATTGGCTTGTATCATACCGGGAATTTCAGGGGATTCAGGAAGTACTAAACAGGTTATCGAAACGTATTAAAAATCCTAACACAATAGATGAATGTCTTATAGAATTAAAAAGAAATTATTCTGAATTGGAAAAGGACTTTAATGATTTTATAGTGGAAATGAAAAAAATATTTTATTTTATTAGTTAAAATAAAAGTTTCATAATAAATAGAAAATATTGGAGAAATTGACCTCTCATCCGGATATATATAACAGAAACGGCGGTATACTACCGCCGCACTGAATGTGAACTAATAAATTTATCATA